>PUNU01000241.1 GCA_003551865.1 Syntrophomonadaceae bacterium | reverse complement strand
TGAACTTTCCAAAAGCGCCGGAGTCAAGCTGCACACCGCCACCGGGGGCCCGGTAGTCAATGAAGCGATGGAAACCAGCGTGGAAGGAGTTTTTGCCTGCGGTAATGTGGTCCACGTGCATGACCTGGTCGACTGGGTAACCGAGGAAAGCATTAAAGCCGGAAAAGGCGCCGCCGCTTTTCTCCGGAGAAAAGGCGCAGAACCTGCAGGTTCTACCTTTGAAACCAGAGCATTAGACGGCATCGGTTACATTGTGCCCCAAAAAGTCCGCCCGGCGGTGATGGGCGATTCCCTGGAACTTTATATGCGCGTTAAAGGGCACCATGAAGGGGTGGCCCTGCTGGTCAGAGCCGGGGAACACTTAATCAAAACGATTAAAAAGAAAGTGCTGACCCCTGGTGAAATGACGGTATTAAAGATCAAGAAAGCGGAACTGCCCGCTGAAGATTTCGACGTGCTCTCCGTTGAGCTGGCGAAGGAGGAATAGCCGTGACGGCAGAAACAGAAGCAAGGGAAATGATCTGTATCCTTTGTCCACTGGGCTGCAAAATGCAGGTAAAAGAAAAACCGGGCAAACCCGGGGAGCTGTCGATGCGCGGCCACCAGTGCAAGCTCGGTAGGGATTACGCTTACGAAGAATTTTACAACCCGACCCGCATCCTTACTTCCACCGTGGTCGTCCACCGGGGCTCACTGCCGCGCCTGCCCGTGAAAACGGACAGACCAATTCCCAAGGACAAAGTATTCGCCGCCATGGAAGAAATCGCCGCGGTCGAATTAACCGCCCCGGCCCGCATTGGCGAAGTGATCATCGAGGACCTGCTGGGCACCGGCGCCAACCTCGTCGCCACCCGCAGCCTAAAATAATTTCAGGACACGCGCTGGTTAATTATATATTTTCATGCCATTGGGGACGGTTCCATCGTTTTCCATAATAGAAGTCAGAGGTCAGAACCCAGATTTGTAGGAACGCTCGAACCGTCCTCATGGCGCCGCTTTTCACTCAACAAGGACAATAGGCTGAGTAATTACAATTAAGCTAAAAAATGAACAAACAGGATTACAACCAGGGTATTATAATCCGCAGTGAGATTAAGCCGGGCGATGTAGGCTCCATTATCCACATGCACGGGAAGCTTTATGCTCAAGAACACGGCTTCAACC
The DNA here is from genome assembly GCA_003551865.1 of Syntrophomonadaceae bacterium. The sequence goes on along the minus strand of PUNU01000241.1, from coordinate 54,620 downwards.
TCACTTTTGAAGCTTATGTCGCCGGCCCGCTCTCCGAATTTATCAAGGATTTTAACCCTGCAAATGAACGGCTCTGGATGGTTGAAAAAGAAAACGAGGTAGTCGGTTCCATCGCCATAGTGAAGTTTTCCGATGAACAGGCCCAGCTGCGCTGGCTGCTGCTACATCCGGATGTCAGGGGCCGCGGCATCGGCAAAAAGCTGGTGGAAGATGCAATCGCCTTTGCCCGGAAGTGCGGATACTCATCAATCTTTTTATGGACAGTCGATATTTTACCCCAAGCGGCCCATATTTACCGTTCCTACGGGTTCAAAATCACCGAAGAAAAAAGAAACCCCGTTTGGGGGCTTGAGATGACCGAGCAGAAGTACGAACTAAAACTCTAGATAATGCTATATCAATTAAGTTTGTTCTGTTTTTAATTCACAGCTTTGGTATGCCATGGGGACGGTTCCATCGTTTTCCCTTCGGCCTTCGCTGCGCCCAGGAACGCTCGAACCGTCCCCATGGCACCGCTAATTCCCGGATATTGCGCTGTAGTATTAATTAATGTTTCCCGAAATTATTTAAGCAAAAAAACGTGGAGATCTCTCTCCACGTTTTTGTGGTGTCGGGAGGGGGACTTGAACCCCCATGGTATTCACCACACGGCCCTCAACCGTGCGCGTCTGCCAATTCCGCCATCCCGACCCGTCTTTTTTTTCTTCAATTAAGATTATAAGCGTTTGCTTCAGCCCCGTCAAGGACCCGTGAAGCCTACTTAAAGTTTACACTACCCGACACTGAATCTCAATTCTCTTGCACCGGGTAAGGTTTTTGCGTGAGTGATCCGTTAAATTTTACTTCACTCCTCCTTCTTCTACAGGGCATCTCCATAAACCGCCCCGAAAAGAAAAATAATTTATAACGCCCGGACAAACCAGTAAATTGCTATAAAAACGGCTTTACAACCCTTTTTGGCCTCCAGCGGTAATTGCTATATGGTTGAATTATTTTATTATAATTATTTTTTTGTATTGAATAATTTCTAAATATTTATTATAATATTGAGTAAATTATAGAAGCACAAACATCTATCCCAAAGAGGGGGCTATTTCGTAGTGAACAACAAAGAGTTGTATTTATCCAAACCATGGCTAAAAAGCTACCACCAGGATGTGCCTGAGACTGTAGAAATTCCGGATAAATCGCTGGTTGATCTTTTTGAGGAGTCCGCTCAAAAATATACCGATCAACCGGCAGTTATTTTTTATGGAAACAAAATTACCTTCGGCCGGCTTCGTGACGAAGTTAACCGCCTGGCAACGGCCCTGTCCCGACTCAATGTAAAAAAAGGCGACAAGGTAGCCCTTTATCTGCTTAACAGCCCGCAGTATGTAATCGCCTACTTTGCAATTTTGAAGCTGGGGGGAACAGTTACACCGATCAGCCCGGTCTATACGAGCAGTGAGGTAAAGCACCAGCTCAACGACAGCGGCGCCCGTTCGCTGATCTGCCAGGACATCCTCTATGACAACGTAGCTAAAACAGGCTTAAAGCTCGATCATGTCGTTTTGACCGGAATAAGCGATTACCTGCCTACGATTCGCCGCATGCTCGGTAAAAGTGTACTGCGTAAAGCATTCAGCGAGCTGGAGGTGCCGACACCAAAGATTGCCGAGAGCGAAGGGTTTTACAGGATGAAAGAGTTGATCCAAAAAACAGAGCCGCAGCCTCCGGAAGTCGAGATCGATCCGGCTGTCGATCTGGCCTCCCTGCCTTATACAGGCGGGACTACCGCAGCCCCTAAAGGGGTGATGCTGACCCACCGTAACCTGATCGCCTGTCAAACCGAAATCAAGGCTTCCTGGCCGATTATTGAAGAAGGCAAAGAAACTGTTCTGGCCTTCCTGCCTTTTTACCACATTTACGGCCAGGTGGTGGTTATGCTCAATACGCTGCTGCTGGGCGGCACAATGATTCTTTTTACCACCCCTGATATTGACGACATCCTTTTCTCCATGGAAAAATTCCAGGCCAGCTCTTTTTTCGGTGTGCCTACACTTTTTGAGTATCTCAAGGAATATGAAAAAACCGACCGGGTCAACTGGAAAAACCTTAAGATGATAACCTGCGGTGCCGATACACTGCACAAGACTACATTGGATGATTTTACCAGACGCACTGGGGTGGAAATAAACGAAGGTTACGGAATGACCGAAACCAGCGGGGTAAGCCACGTTAACCCGCTGGGCCGCAGTAAGCCGGGTGCTTTCGGCGTGCCCCTGCCCAATATAACAGCAGCCATTATCGATCCGGAAACAGACGAGTTTTTGCCGGTGGGCGAAACAGGGGAGATGATCCTGCACGGGCCGAACATGATGCAGGGTTATTGGAACCGCGATGAAGCAAACCGGGACGTATTTCTCGATGTCGACGGCATGCGCTTTATGAGAACCGGGGACCTGGTGCGCATGGACGAAGAAGGGTATTTTATTTTCTACGACCGCTCCAAGGATCTCATCAAGTACAAGGGCTACTCGGTATTTGCCCGGGAAATTGAAGAGGTGCTTTATCAGCATCCCCAGGTCAAAGCTGTCGGGGTAATCGGCGTGCCCGATCCTAAGGTCGGTCAATACATCAAGGCCAACGTAGTGCTGCATCCCGAGGCACGCGGCAAGATCTCTGAAGAGGACATAGCCAATTACTGCAAAGAAAATCTGGCCCACTACAAAGTCCCCAAGGTAGTCGAGTTTCGCGGCGAACTGCCGAAAACCGACGTTGGCAAGATATCCCGCCGTGAACTCAGGGAAGAGTTGGAAGAGGAGGTCTAAAAATTGAGCGCAACTTTTTTTGAGATAAAAGACCTGAGTAAAAGTTTCGGCGGACTGACCGCCGTAAACAAGGTTAGTTTCCAAATGGGTCGTGACGAGATGGTCGGCCTGATCGGCCCAAACGGTGCGGGGAAAACCACCCTGGTTCGTCTAATTTTAAGCATTTTAAAGCCCGACAGCGGTTCGATCCGCTTCAAGGGCGAAGATATCACCCACCTGAAAACCTGGAAAATAATTGAAAAAGGGGTCACCGGCACTTTTCAAACCACCCGCCCGTTTCGACGCCTGCCGATTATCGCCAATGTTATGGTACCCTGCCTGGGACCCCGCACCTCAAGGCGCGGTGAGTGGGTCAAAAGGGTGGAAGCAAGGGCCATGGACGCTCTTGAGTTTGCCGGGATATCCGATCTGGCCATGGAACCGGCCTCACGCCTTTCCCAGGGGGATCTTAAGCGCCTGGAAGTGGCACGGGCCATCGCCACCGAGCCGGAACTGCTTATTTTGGACGAACCGTTCGGCGGATTGACTCCCACGGAGACCGAGCTAATGGGCAAGTCAATCCGGCGCCTCCACAAGGGAGGCCGCTTCGGCCGGCTGCACAGCGAAGGCGCGGCCATGATCATCATCGAGCATAAACTGCAGGAACTTATGAAAATTGTCGACCGGGTGATCGTGATGCATTTCGGAGAAGTGATGGCGGAAGGCTCGCCTGAAGAGATCGTCAAGGACGAAAAAGTAATTGAAGCCTACATTGGCAGGGAGGTGGGCTGAGTGCTGCTGGAGGTTAAAAATTTAACCGTCAGTTACGATACTGCGATGATCCTGAACGACGTCAGCCTTAGCGTAGAAGAAGGCAAGCTGGTCAGCCTGGTCGGCCCCAATGGAGCGGGAAAATCCACTTTTTTACGCACTATTACCGGGCTGGTCCGCTGGGAAAGGGAAACCCTGAGAGGCACCCGCTACGGTGATATAAGGATTGAAGGATCCGTAACTTTCAACGGACGACAAATCGACCGGATGCCGGCTTACGATATTGTTAAAAAAGGCCTGGTCCTCTGCCCGGAAAGACGGCGGCCTTTTACTGAGATGACCGTCTACGAAAACCTGCTGGCCGGGGCCTACCTGATCAAAGACCGGAAAACCGTCCAGAACAACCTGGATAAGGTTTACCACCTTTTTCCTGTTTTGCAAGAACGGGGCACTCAGATTTCCGGCACCCTTTCCGGTGGAGAGCAGCAAATGCTGGCCATCGGTCGGGCGATGATGTACCACCCCCAGCTTCTGTGCATTGACGAGCCTTCGACAGGGCTTGCGCCCCAGGTTAAGAAGACCCTTTTTGAAAAGATCAAGGAGATCAAACAAACCGGGATTACCCTGCTGCTGGTGGAACAAGACGTAAGCCTTACTTTTACTATGTCCGACCGTAATTATATTCTTTCCCACGGTAAAATTGTAACTCATGGCACCAGTGACGAACTGCTCAAGGATGAAACCGTGCGAAAATCATACCTGGGAATGTAGCCCAACCACGGAATATATTTTTCACGGTTATCGAAGGTAGATTTAAACCACCGGGCATCGAGAGTTTAAAACAAGTAGGAGTGCCAATGATTCGGGCGAGGGGGTGAGTGACAACAAACTGCGCGCTTACATTTTGAATATCGCTGAGTTTTATCTAAAAAAGAGGAGGTTTACCATGAGACAAACAGCGAGAAAAGTTGATCGGTTGGTCCTGCTGCTGGTAGTGTTCAGTCTCTTGCTCGCAGTTTTTGCCGCCGGCTGTGAAGTCGAAGAAGAAGAGCTAATTGATGAAACGGTAATTAAGATCGGTGTAGCCGGGCCGATGGGCTACATCCAGGGCGACCACCACTGGTTCGGTGCCAGTCTGGCGGCTGATGAAATCAATGAAGCCGGAGGCGTCCAGGTGGGCGACGAAGTGCATACCGTTGAACTGGTGGAAGTGGACACCAACGAGATCTTCAGCGTGGACGAGGCGGTAACAGCGGTAGAGCGGGCAATCACCGTTGATGAAGTCGACTTCATGATGGGCGGCTTTCGCACTGAAGCAGTCGACCCCTATACGGAAATCGCTGCCGATTACGAAAGAATCTTCTTTATCTGCGGGGCGGCGACCAACGAACTGCTTGAAGGCAGGGTGGATGTAGACTACGAACGCTGGAAGTACCTTTTCCGCATCACCCCGCTTAAGTCAACCACCCTGGCCCAGATTTCCTTCCTCCAGCTTTTCGATGTGGCCATGCAGATCCGGGAAGAACTGGGCATTGAAGCTCCACGGGTGGCCATTTTGGCGGAAAGGCTGGAATGGAATGAAGCAATGGTGCAAATTGCCGAAGGCTTTATTGAACAGCCCATTGAAGAGGGAGGTTTAGGAGCCGAATTCGTGGGCACCTGGCGTCCTTCGGCCACCGCCGATTCAGTGACTTCGGAGCTTGAAGCTATTCGCGGTGAGGACGCTCACATTATCTTCACCATTAATTCCGGGCCGATCGGCGTGCCCTACGGGCGCGATTACGGACGAATGGAAATTCCGGCCGCTTCAGTGGGCATAACCGTCGAAGGTCAGGCCTCCGGTTATCTTGATGCCACCGACGGCTACGGTGAATATGTGGGCACAATCAATACCTACGGTGAAGTCGAAATCACCGAACATACCCTTGAGTTCATGGAAAAATTCATGGAGAAAACCGGCGAAGTGCCCATCTATACCGCGGGCACCTATGACGCCCTTTATATTTTGGTAGACGCAATTGAGAGAGCGGGAACCACCGACACCGATGCTGTTATCGAGGAACTTGAAGCGACCGAACATGAAGGAGCGGTCGGGACGCTGGTTTTTGATGAGCTCCATGACGTGGTGTTTGGTCCCGGTTACGTTACCGGTCTCGGCACCCAGTGGGTAGACGGAGAACAGCACGTATTCTGGCCCTACGAGTGGCAGCCGGACCCGGTGGATCAGCCGGATCTGGAAGTTACTTATCCCGGGACGGGGCCATTTAACTTTCCGCCATGGTTTATGGAATACTGGCAGGATCAGTAACTGTACCGGTTTTCGCACGGGGCTTCTCTACTTTTTAGGGACGCCCCGTGCAGTTGATACAGAATTTATGGAAGGAGCAGTAACTATTATATGCTGGAAAACATTTTGGTCTATGGACTAACTTACAGCGGACTTTATGCCATGCTGGCCGTCGGTTTTTCCCTGGTCTTCGGAGTGGCCCGGATCATCAACCTGGCCCACACAGCCTTTTTCATGACTGCAGCCTATGCCATATATTCGTTCGTCTACCTTACCGGCACTCCGGCCTGGGCGGCGGTCCTGCTGTCAATAATTTTCACCACTATTCTGGGCATATTCTTCTACCATTTCTTTATCAATCCGGTCCGGGAACATGAGACCGCCATGCTGATTGTTACCGTTGCGGTAGCCCTCTGCCTGCAGGAGCTGGTTCTGGTCTTTTTCGGTGGTTACTACAGGGGGGTCCCATCCCTTATTCGCGGCTTTGTCAGTGTTATCGGAGTGCGGGTCTCCAATCAGCACCTGCTTGTATTCGGGGTGGTGATTATAACCCTGATTCTGCTGTGGCAGCTGCTGATGAAAACGCGGATCGGTATTGCTATCAGAGCTACCGCTCAAGACCGCGAAGTGGCCAACCTGATGGGAATCAATGTGTCCCGTATTGCCACCTGGACCATGGGTATCAGCGTTTTTTTGGCCGCTCTCGCCGGTGCGGTAGTGGCCCCTTTATACACTCTTTCACCGCTGATGTGGCTGCACCCCCTGGTCATCGTGCTTGCCACCGTTATCCTGGGCGGGCTGGGCAGTATCAAGGGCAGTTTCGTCGGAGCGTTGATCCTGGCTTTCAGTGAAGTAATGGTTATTTTTCTAGTTCCGGGCGGCCAGTTCCTGCGCATTCCCATGGCCATGGCTATTATGGTCCTGATCCTGATTGTTCGTCCGGAAGGGCTATACGGTATTTACTTCGAGGGGGAAAGATAAATAATGAACATGCTCAGATTATTTCTACGCTACTTAAGAAACGAAATATTGGTCCTGCCCAGCAGGGTCATCGCCACCGTATTTGTCATTTTCCTGCTTGCCCTTCCGCTGTTCACCCAGGAGCCGTACATTCTGCGCGTGGTGGCCCTTTCCAGCATTTTTGCCATCTACGCGGCCAGCTGGGATCTGCTGGCCGGTTTTGTCGGCCAGGTCAGTTTCGGCCATGCCCTCTTTTTCGGCCTGGCAGCTTATACCTCGGCCCTCCTTAACCTGCGCCTTGATCTGCCGCACTACTTGACCATCCCGGTCGGAGCGGCAGTAGCTGTAACGGCAGGCCTGATCGTCGGTATACCCTGCCTGCGCCTGCGGGGTCCGTATCTGGGGCTGGCCACCCTGGCTTTCCCGCTGATGCTGGTGGGAGTGGTCTATCTGTTTCCCGACTTCAGCGGCGGGGAGCTGGGAGTTTCCGGCATTACCCGCCTCGCTTCCACCCGCGTCAATGAGTACTACCTGGCTGTGCTGTTAATGTTGGGCCTGTGCTTCACGATGTGGAAAATTACCGATTCCAAAATAGGCATTATTTTCCATGCCATTCGCGAAGACGAGATCGCCGTGCGGACCTCCGGCTTAAACACCACCTACTACAAGCTGCTGGCGTTTTGCTTGAGCGGTTTTTTTGCCGGTATTGCCGGAGGGCTCTACGCCCATTTTTTAAGAATTGCCGGCCCCGGCAATTTAGAAGTGTTGATGTCCTTTCAACCGATCATCTGGACAATTTTCGGTGGTATCGCCACGATCTACGGTGCGGTCACCGGCGTATTTATACTCCTGCCTTTACTGGAATACCTGCGGGCTATAGCGGAGTATCGCATGCTTATTTTTGCAGTGGTAATTCTGCTTATGCTGCGTTTCATGCCGGAAGGAGTAACCAACCGGCTCAGGGATATGATGGAGGAAGAATGTCCCCGCTGTAAAATTCACAACTCTTTCCTGCGTAAAAAGTGCCGGGTGTGTGCTACCGCGATGAAAGAATAACTAAAGGTCAGCCGGCAGATGGACTCTCTAAATTTTAATTTACGGCGGAACGAATGCTGACGTTCCGCCTTCTGCTGTCGTTTTCGGCCGTTTCCACAAGGGTAAAAAATATGAAACTGCGGACTTTAAAAGGTTTTTGCCGAATTAAAGCGAAAATAACAGCGGAGATTGTTATTGTTCCAATACGAGGAGCATGAAGATGAGCAAAAAAGCCAGCCGGAAAAACCTCCTGACCGTTCCGGAAAAAATTACAGGGCCTGAAAAGATCTATCTCACCGGCAATGAGTACCTCTCCTTGCCGCGGATCGATCCGGCGGGAGGAATTGAATCACTTAATGTCATCCGCCTGGACCATCGCGGCCTGCTTGAATTCTGCGGAGACGGAGAAACCCCCTTTCTTTCTCCTGTGCTGGTAATCGATGGAAAAGAGGAAAATTTTGTTGGGGATGCAGACTGGCGCTACGATCTTGACTGGATTCCCACTTTCAGCCGGTCCGATAAAGACGGCCGGGTGCTGGAAGGCGAAATTGTTACCCCGCCCGGTCACAAGGGTTTTTATTACCGCCTCACCCTTAAAAATAAAAGCGAGAAGCCTATTTCCGCCCGCCTGGGATGGCGGGGCTGCTGGAAAAGCTTTAATTTTATCGTTTTTAACCGGCGCCCGGTCGAAGGCAGGCGCAGTATTGACTTCAGCCGGTGGACGGGCAGCCTGGTTTTGGAGGCTTCTTCCGGACTGCCTCTTTCCGCCCTGGCCCTGGCGGTAGAGCCGGAAGTGGAATGGCACTTCGATGAAAAAGGCGGGAGTTTTTGGGCGGAGCATGAGCTAAACCTGGACCCGGGTGAGCATTATGAAACCGTTCTCTATGCGGCAGTTAACCTGGAAGCCGACGGCGCAGCAACGACAACCGTAGACCTGCGGCGGCACGGACAAACCCCGCTGAAAAACAAGACCGAAAACTGGCTTGAGAACCGCCGCGTCCAGGCAAATGCAGGCTACCTTGGCGAGGTGCTGAACAAGAACCTCTTTTTCTCCTACTTTTACTCCCTGGGAAGAAGTCTCGACAACGAAGAACTGGTACCTGTCACCTCACGCAGTCCCCGCTATTACGTGAGCGCCGCCTACTGGAGCCGGGATACCCTGCTGTGGAGCTTCCCGGCAATCATGATCGCCGATCAAGACACTGCCCGCGAGCTGCTGCTGGCTGTGTTCCACCGGTATATTGAAAATGCCGGCGATCACGCTCTTTACATAAACGGCACCGGGCTATACCCCGGATTCGAGCTGGACCAGCTGTCCGCTTATTTCCTGGCCCTCAAGCATTACATCCACATAAGCGGAGATAAGGCAATTATTGAAAAAGATATAATCCGGTCAGGTCTGGACAGGCTTACTGAAAAGGCTCTTGACTGTTTTGATCCGGAGTCCGGCCTTTACGCCACTTTTCTCGATCCTTCCGATGATCCGGCAGTTTATCCCTTTCTTACGTACAACAACGTCCTTCTGCAGAGAGCTTTCCTTTTTTTGGCCGGTTTGCAGGCGTCGGAACACTGGTTCCACAGGAGTGATTTTGCCGTTTTGGCCAAGGAACTGCAGCAGGCAATTTTTGATCACTGCATGGTCAAAGGGCCTTTTGGACCGATGTTCGCCTGGGCGGTGGACGGCAAGGGCAGATTTTACCTCTACGACAACCCACCGGGCAGTCTGCAGCTGCTTGCCCATTACGGGTTTTGCACCGTCGATGAAACGGTCTTTACAAACACAGTGCGCTGGATCCGCTCCACGAACAACGAACACTATCACCTGGAAAGCCGTTTTGAAGAAGCGGGCTCCCATCACGCCGCCAACCCCTGGCCGCTGTCCGCCTGCAGCGACCTGCTGGCCTGCAACCTGGGCGCCGTTGATTTTTTCAGCCGGGTGGAAATGGACAACGGCTTTTTCTGTGAGACGATTGACCCGGAAACGGGAGCTGTTTCGACCGGAGCCGCTTTCGCTTCGGCGGCCGGCTTTTTGGCTTATGCCTTGACAAACAGGATGTCGGAAGACGCTTGCCTGGAGCAGGAACCGGAGAATCAAGAGGTAGAAGAAAGTTAGCGCTTTCAGGAAAAACTAAAGGGAGATGAAATTATTATGGCTGAAGTTAAGCAGCTGCCCCTGTGGGGCAAGGTAATCTACGGTTTCGGTTCGGGCGGTTTCAGCCTGATCGACAGGGTTCTTATTACCTGGCTCTTCTACTACTATATCACCAGCCCGCTGGAAGGCGTCGAAGCCTTGATGCCGCCTTTCGCTTTTGGAATTATCATGTTTTTGGGGCGGGCCATTGACGCGCTGGCCGACCCGGTGATTGCCCGCTGGTCGGACAACTACGAGGGTCGCCTGGGGCGGCGGATGCCGTTTATGCTCTTCAGCGGAGTTGCTTACGCGGCAATTTTCATCCTGCTGTTTTATCCCCCGGTGGCGGAAACCTCGGCCTTGAACAGCGTTTTCCTGGCGGTTCTGCTGGGCATTTATTTTGCCCTGTTCACCGCTTATGTCACCCCTTACCTGGCCCTGCTGCCGGAGCTGGCCCGTACCACCCGGGACAGGGTCGACCTGGCCACTTTCAGGGCCGTGTTTATGCTGCTGGGAGTTGGTGTAGCCCTGATCGGGTCGGGGATACTGATCGACATCATCAGCTTCCACGGCATGGTCTGGGCAATGGCCGCCGCCGGTCTGGTCCTGCTTTATCTGCCCCTGCTGATCAGGGAAAAAGATTACGCCGAAGCCAAACCGGCCACGCTCGGTTTAGTCGAAGCTGTTAAAACCACCTTTAAAAACCACGCTTTTATCATTTACCTCGTCGGCAATGTAACCTTCTGGCTGGGTTTTAATATCATTACTTTGAACCTCCCCCTTTATGTTACCGTTCTGCTGCGGGCCCCGGAAGGCGAAGTTTCCATATACTTTGGATTGGCCTTTGGGGTGGCCCTGTTTTTTTTCCCGGCTGTCAACATTTTTTCCAAGAAGCTTGGTTTAAAGGCGGTAATGATGTTTGCCCTGGTTGCTTTCATGGTTTTGCTGCCGTTGTTTTTCTTCCTCGGCCGGCCGCTGCTCGGTCTCACCCCGGAAGTTTTCGGCTACGTTTTGATGGGTCTGGCCGGACTACCCCTGGCGGTTATCTTTATCGTTCCCGACGCGATCGTCGCCGCGGTTTCCGAGCTGGAGCAAAAACTTTCCGGGCAGCGGCGGGAAGCGATGTATTTCGGAGCCCAGGGGTTCATCCTTAAGCTGGCCCTGGGACTTTCCACGCTGATAACCGGAGCCCTGCTGCAGCTGTTTGGCAGCACGGTGGACCAGCCGCTGGGCATACAGCTCACCGGCCCTGTTTCGGCCTTTTTTATCATGATCGGGGTGATTGTTTTTACCCGCTACCCGGAAAAAGAGGTTCAGGCTTACCAGCAGGAGGAACCGGCTTAAAGCGGTTTTTCCTGTAATTACAGCATAATCTCGAACCATATGACCACCGCTAAAGCGAGGTGCCGGTAATGACCGAAAACGCTTACCTGGAAAGAGTGAGGAAATACCTGGAAAAATTCAACCTGGACCTGGCCCCGCGGCAAGTTGACCAGACTACAAGAACTTCGACCAGTGCCGCCGAAGCCCTGGAGGTTGAACTGGGGCAAATCGCCAAGTCAATTCTTTTTCGCTGCGGCGACAAGTATGGTCTTTTTGTAGCCGCAGGCGACATAAAAATCAGTGACAAAAAGGTAAAAACTTTACTGGGCGGGAAAAAGGCAAAGATCGCCAGCCCTGAAGAAGTGCAGGAAGTTACCGGTTACCGGGTCGGCGGGGTATGTCCCTTTGATATTGATGAAAGAGTGCCGATCTTTTTGGACAACTCCATGCGCCGCTTTGCTGTAGTCTACACCGCGGCCGGCACCGCCAACTCATTGCTGCCGATCACTCTCGAGCATCTTCAACTGGTCACCGGAGGAGAGTTTGCAGATATAAAAAAGGATTAGCCATAAAGCAAAGCGAGGACCTTCGATAAAACTGCGATGCCCGGGCAGACAATTCCATCAAGTTTTCAGCGGCTCCCTGTCAATAAATAACCGGTCTTATTGTCACATCTTTAATGGTCAAAACACCATCCGCTGTGGTTTTAGGTGTCGCTTCCGTTCCGGTACGTTCGGGGAAAGTAGCGCCTGTAAAGAGCTTCGTTACGGTCACGCCAGGGATGCTCCCGGCGCAGTTCGGCAAGAGCTTCAAGATCAACGTCGGCCACGGCAAGTCCTTCCCTATCAAAAGGTTCCACCTCGGTTATAATCCCGTCTTTGTTCGGGGTAATTTCCAGGGGGGCAAAAATGCCGGCCCGGCCGGTGAAAGAAAGACCGTAGAGGTCACCGACGAGCGCACTTTTTATCCCGTAAATCGGGCTTTCCTGGACCCGGGGCCAGATACCGCGCAGGGCCATCCAGTAGTTGTAGGGCTCCAAATTGGCAATCGGCAGCAGCGCTATTTCGGCCCCTTTTTGCTCCAGGATGCGGAATGATTCAAAGTAGGTGGCATCCATGCATACCGGAAAAGCCAGACTGCCCAGCGGGGTTTCAAAAACACTAAACCGGGTGCCCCTCGCCAATTTCCATTCAGCCTCCATCGGCAGCAGGTGAACCTTGTCCTGTGTTCCGATCAAAGCACCGTCCGGGCCGAAAAGAAAAGCCCTGTTTACTATCCCACCGTTATGAGCCAGCACATAGCTGCCGGCCATAATCCAGGTGTTATAGGTGGAGGCCAGGCTGGAAAATGTCGCATTTACAACAGAATTAACAGCGGGAGTCATATAGGCAAAAACATCTGTAACCTTGATACCCCCGATGTCAAAGCCTGCAGATTCCTCGCCGCTTTCATTCTCCAAATTAGCCGTGCTATCTTCCAGCATCTGTTCGGCCCCGGGCAGTAATCCCAAAAGTGAAATATTGTTATATTCCGGGAAAGCAATCAGGCGGGCACCTTCTGCTGCGGCCTCTTTAACCCGCCGGTGCATTTCATCGGCATAGTCAAGCGGACTTTCAAAGAGCTTAAGTTCCAGTTGAAGGGCGGCGACCCTGATCCTGCGCCGGTCGATTGGTCCGGCTTTTTCCGGACGGGGCAGGGCGGCCTGCAGGTGCTTTTTGATCCGGCCCGGCCGGCACGACCAGGCCAACCAGTGCCGAAACATTATTTCCTTTAATCTCTCCATGCTCACTTTTCCTCTTCGCCACTCTTTCAAGGTCATTAAATTTACGGGGTCCCTGTTTCAGGCAAGCAGATCATCGTAGGCAGACGGGTTCAACAGGCTTAGAATTGGATATTTTTGCCTTATCTGCAGGAGGAGTTCTTCATCCAGCTCGGCTGTGACCGCAGGGCTTTGCGGGTAGCCGCGGGCCAGGTAACCGGATAATCCCGTGGTAATTTCACAGGGACCGAGCACCGCTGACCCTGCCCCAAAAGTAAGATCAGCAACTGAGCCGCAGAGCTGTGCTTCAACACCCCAAAGCTGGTTCTGCTGGACCTGAGCCCACAGGCCGGCCGCCTGCGGCCAGCAGTAAAGATGCGAATCAACGGCCCCGCTGTGAACCAGGATGTCGGCGCCGAGAAAGGCAAAAATCCGGCCTACCTCCGGGTGCCGCACATCATTGCCGACAAGCAGGCCGACCTGCCTGTCTCCTATTTTAAGTACTTCCAGCTTATCTGCCCTGTTCAGACCGAGTGCGTGCTCAAAACGGGTAAGGTGGGTCTGCCTCTGTCTGCAGCAAATGCTGCCCGAAGGATCGAAACAGCAGGCGGTGTGGTAGTTTCGGCCCGCCTTGTTTTCAAATATGGTTCCGGCAGCCAGGTAGAGGCCTGCCTGACGGGCCATGGAACTGTGAAGCTCAAGAAACCGTTCATTCCAGCTGCCACTGTTGCGCAGGTAAAAACGGCAGGCACTTGTAAAATCATTACCACCTTCCAGAATACCGGTATGCAGGCCGAGGAGCAGGGAGCTGTAGGCGGGCAGAACCGCCAGCCGGGCACCCGTATTTTTCAGCAGAACAGCTGTATCGGTGCAGTATCTATCGATGCTGTGCATACTGACTCCCGCCAGAGAAAGGGCGGTAACGCGCATTGACAGTGACCCTCCTTGATTATTGACCCTACAGGCCCCTGATCCTTTCGACCAGGGCTTCAACCATTTCCGCGGTTCCGGCGTTACCGCCGAGGTCGGCGGTAACCTGCTTGCCTTCTTTGATCAGGGCAGTCAAGGCGGTTTCTATGCGTTTGGCCGCCTCTTTTTCGCCCATATAGGCGAGCATTAAAACCGCTGCCATGATCATGGCCGTCGGATTGGCCCGGTTTTGCCCGGCATACTTGGGGGCACTGCCGTGCACCGGCTCAAACATCGCCGCTTCATCACCGATATTGGCGCCCGGAACCAGGCCGAGCCCGCCGACCAGGCCTGCGCAGAGGTCGGATAAGATATCACCGTAAAGGTTGGGCATTACCATGACATCGTACTGCCAGGGCTTCTGCACCAGCTGCATGGCCATGTTGTCAACTATGCGGTCTTCAAATTCAATTTCGGGATACTCCTGCGCCACCCGGCGGGCGGTTTCCAAAAACAGCCCGTCTGAAAGCTTAAGGATATTGGCTTTGTGCACCGCGGTCACTTTTTTGCGCCCGGCATTCAGGGCATGGCGAAAAGCAAAATGCACAATACGCTCAGAAGCCCTGCGGGTGATAATCTTGATGCTTTCCGCCGCATCCCGGCCAACCATATGCTCGACCCCGGAATACAGGTCTTCAGTATTTTCCCGCACCACGACCAGGTCGATGTCCTTGTACGGGGATATAACCCCGGGGAAACTTTTGGCGGGGCGCAGGTTGGCATAAAGGTCAAGCTCCATGCGTATGGCCACGTTGACACTGCGAAAACCCGAACCAACCGGTGTTGTAAAAGGAGCCTTCAGGCAGATCCCTGTTTTTTTAACGGAGTTGAGTACAGCTTCGGGTAGGGGTGTGCCATATTCTTCTACAGCTTCTTCGCCGGCGGTAACCTCCTCCCAGCTCAATTTAACTCCCACTGCTTCTATTACTTTTAAAGCCGCTTCCATTATCTCGGGGCCGATTCCGTCGCCCCTGATTAAAGTTACCGTTTGCATGATCCATCTCCTTACCGGTTATCTTTGCTCGCAAACAGTCCGCCAAAAAACTTCGACCTGGCGGGCAGTTTCATCAAGTGATCCGCTGTTGTCTATCACCGTGTGGGCATACTTTTTTTTCTCTTCCAGGGGCATCTGGACTCGAAGGCGTTGTTCGGCATCTTTTCTGTCAAGGCCGTCTCTCATTTTAAGGCGATCAATCTGCACCTCGCGGGGAACATATACCAAAAGAACCACGTCTACGATCTGCTGCATGCCCGCTTCAATCAGAAGAGGGATGTCATAGACCACCACCGCCTCGGGATCCTTCTGCCTGATCTCCTCCGAGCGGTTGACAAAGCGGGAACCAACCCGGGGGTGGACAATCTTGTTTAACTTCTCCAGCATGCCGCGATCATTGAAAACCAGGCGGGACAGCCCGGCCCGGTCAATCCTGCGATCGGGAAGCAAAATTGATTCACCCAGCCATTCGACGATCTCTCTCCAGGCCGGTTGATCGGGTTCAACTACCTCCCTGGCCAGCTGATCGGCATCGATAAGGTAGGCCCCCTTTTCTGCCAGCATCTTGGCAACCATGCTTTTTCCCGAGGCAATCCCCCCGGTTAGACCAATAATAAGCATTTGACAACATTTCCTTCAGCGTATTAAAGCGAAAATAGAAAGCATATAAGCAGGCAAATATTTTGAAAATATAATTAACTAACGTGTCCCGAAATTTTTTGGCACCGGGGGCAGTAATAGGTGCCCCGGCCGGCGGCGTTTATTTTTTCAATCACAGCACCACAGCAGCGGCAGTGCTCTCCCCTGCGTCCGTAAACGGCCAGCCTGGACTGGAAATCGCCCAGGGCGCCGGCGGCGTTGCGGTAATTGCGGATGCTGGTTCCCCCGAACTCGATGCCTTCGGCCAGGACCTCCCGGATAACCGCATAAAGTTTTTCCACTTCGGCACGTTCCAGGGTGCCGGCCTGTCTGAGCGGGTGAAGCCCGCAGCGGTGCAGGCATTCATCGGTATAAATATTGCCCATGCCGGCGATAAATTTCTGGTCAAGGAGCAGGGTCTTCAGGCGAGTGGAATTTCTTTTGGCAAGCAACCGGCAAAATTTATCCCGGTCCACTTCGTCCAGTATGTCTGGGCCGACATTTTTCAGGACTCTTAAAGCCAGTTCTTCTTCGCTTTCCACCAGCCAGATCCGGCCGAAACGACGCATGTCGGAAAAATACAGGGCCGATCCGTCGCTGAACGGCAGGCCAATGCGGAGAAAGCGATCTTCGTGGGTCTGCTCTCTTTCGCAGTAGATCAGGTTACCGGTCATGCGCAAATGAATTGCCAGAAAGCCCCGATCGAGATCAATCAGCAGGTATTTGCCTTTACGCCCGATCCTTTCAACCCTGCGCCCGGAAAGGAAGGCACAAAACTCCTCCGGGCCCGGGTATTCAATCGTCGAAGACATATAGAGAACCGGTGAAACAAAGGTTTTGCCCATGATCAGCGGCTCGAGGGTACAGCGGATTACTTCCACTTCGGGCAGTTCGGGCATCGACCACTCTCCCTCAATAGTTTGGGGCATGCTAGTGCTCTGTCAATTAAGTTTGTTCTGTTGTAACTACTCAGGCAAAACCCGCTATGCCATAGGGGACGGTTCCATCGTTTACCCTTCGGCCTTCGCTGCGCTCAGGAACGCTCGAACCGTCCCCATGGCACCGCTTTTTACTCAACAAGGTAAATAGACTGAGTAGTAATGTATGATTAACTAACTTGTCCCGAAAGTTTTTAGTTCTTCCCAGTTGTGGCCCCATTTGAGATCGACCTGCAAAGGGACGGAAAGCTCAAAGGCCTGTTCCATTTCCTGTTTAACCATTGGTGCAAAGAAGTTCAGTTCCGTTTCCTTGATTTCAAAAAGCAGTTCATCGTGGATCTGCAGCAGCATTACGGCAGCAAAGCCGCCTTCCCTGATTAACCGGTCGACTTTAAGCATGGCCAGCTTGATAATATCGGCCGCCGATCCCTGGATCGGGGTGTTCAGGGCCATTCTTTCGGCAAAACTGCGCATGTTGTGGTTGGAAGAATAGATCTCAGGCAGGTAGCGCCGCCGGTTGAGCATGGTGGTTACGTAGCCGTGCTCGCGGGCTTGTTCTGTAATTTTTTCCATATAGTCCTTTACCCCCCGGTAACGCTCAAAGTAGCTTTCTATGTATGCTTTGGCCTCGGACCGGGGGATCTTCAGATTCTGAGCCAGGCCGTAATCACTGGAACCGTAGATAATCCCAAAGTTAACCGCCTTGGCTTTCTCACGCATCAGCGGGGTCACTTCTTCCAGCGGTATCGCGTTTACCTCGGCAGCAGTGCGGCGGTGGATATCCTCTCCGGTTTTAAAAGCTTCGACGAGGATCGGATCCCGGGAGAGATGGGCAAGAATGCGCAGTTCCACCTGGGAGTAGTCGGCGGCAAAAAGGACTTTTTCTTCCTGCGAGGCAACAAAAGCCCGCCTGATACGCCGCCCTTCTTCGAGGCGCACCGGGATGTTCTGCAGATTGGGATCGCTGCTGCTCAAGCGGCCGGTAGCGGTAGCAGCCTGGTTTAAGGTGGTATATATTTTTTGTTCCCGGGGATCCACCAGCTCGATCAGGCCTGAAAGGTAGGTCCCTTCCAGCTTGGTCAGCTGGCGGTAGTGCAGGAGCAGGGCGGCAATTTCGTGGTGCGGAGCCAGTTCTTCCAGCACCCGCGCATCGGTGGAACGTCCGGTCTTGGTTTTCCGGATTTCCGGCAGTTTGAGCTTGTCAAAAAGGATTTTTGAAAGCTGTTGGGGAGAATTAAGGTTAAATCTTTCCCCGGCCAGTGAGTAGATTTTTTCTTCCAGCTCCTCCAGACGGCTGCAGATTTCGGCGGAAAGATCGCGCAGGTAATCGACGTCGACAGTCATGCCCTGCCTTTCCATGCGGGCCAGCACCTCGGCCAGGGGCATCTCCAGATCACGAAGAAGCGGCTGAAGCTCCTGTTCCCGGAGCTGTTCCTCGAGGCTCTCATGCAGGGCGAACATTTTACCCGCCTGTTCCGCCATGCGGGGAGCGATCTGCTCAAAGTCGGGCTGTGCTTTTTTCCGGCCGGTATGGTCTTCGCTGTCGTAGCCTAAATGCAGCTGCAGCAAGGTGGGCAGCTCGTAGCCGCCGCGGGCCGGTTCGGCCAGGTAAGCAGCCAGGTAGGTGTCAAAAGCGACAGGAGGAGATTTTAAGCCGCAACGCAGAAAAAGGTGGCAGCAGTGTTTGAGATTATGGACCAGCAGTCTGACTCCCTGTTCTGCAACCCCGGCTAAGAGTTTCCACATCTTTTCTTCATTTCCACCGAGAGCGGACGGGGAAAAGTACCAGCCTCTATCCCGCCCGGCGGACAGGGCCAGAACAAATGCCGGTTGAAGCCAGCCGGGGCGGCCCGGCTCGTTTTCCACCAGTAAAGCCAGGGTATCGCCCTCCTTGAGCCGGTCCAAAAACCCGGACAGGGCATCAAGATCATTTAACCGCTCCGCCTGATATTCCCTGGCGGCTTCTTCTCCGTTCTCCGCGGCTTTGAGCCGGTTGATCAAGCTCTTGAATTCAAGCTCTTTGAACAGGCTCATTAAACGCTCATGGTCGGGCTCAACGTAGCGGCACTTTTCCCAATCGACTTCAACCGGCACGTCGCGGCGCAGGGTCACCAGTTCTCTTCCGGTGTAGAGCTGATCGCTGTACTCTTCGAGGTTCTTAGCGGTTTTTTCTTTGAGCTGATCGAGGTTTTCGTATATATTTTCCAGGGAGCTGTATTTCTCAATCAGGCTGCGGGCGGTCTTCTCGCCGATGCCCGGCACGCCGGGAATATTGTCGGAGGCGTCGCCTTTTAAGGCTTTAAAGTCGATCACTTGATGCGGTGCAAGCCCGTACTCTTCTTTCAAGCGGGAAAGATCGTAACGTTCCATTTGGCTGATCCCTTTTTTGGTCAGCATTACCTCGACCTTATCGCCAATTAGCTGTAGGAGATCGGCGTCACCGGAAACCACGGTAACTTCATGACCCCGGGCGGTGAATTGATCGGCCAAAGTGCCGATCACATCATCGGCCTCAAAATCTTCAACTTCGAAAATGGGAATGTGCATCGCCTCGAGGATCTCGCGGGTTCTCTGGACCTGTTCGCCCAGCTCGGGCGGTGTTTCTTCACGCTGCCCCTTGTAATCGCTATCGATGCGGGCCCGAAATGAAGGTCTGGGCGGATCAAAGGCCACGGCGATATAACCGGGGGTTTCTTCTTCCAGCAGTTTCAAAAGCATGCCGGTAAAACCATATACCGCGTTGGTATATTCCCCGCGGCGGTTTTGCAAGGAAGGCAGGGCGTAGAATGCCCTGTATAACAGGCTGTTGCCATCGATGATTATAAATTTTTCCGGCGGCTTGGCTGACAAGTGACCGTGCTCCTTTTGTAATTACTCAGGCCTAACCCGCTAAGCCAAAGGGGACGGTTCCACCGTCTCCCATAATAGTAGTCAAAGGTCAGAACCCAGATTAGTGAGGACGCTCAAACCGTCCCTGTGGCGCCGCTTTTCATTCAACAAGCACAATAGGCTGTAGTTACCTCCTTTTTAAATAAGCGGCGAATCTCTAAACGGAAAAGATTTCGGTTAACGTTCGCGCTCTACAGCTGGCTGTTCAAATCGGCCATCTCGATCGCCGAAGCGGCGGCCTGCCAGCCTTTGTTGCCGGATTTGCTGCCCGCTCTTTCAATAGCCTGCTCCAGGTTGTCGCTGGTGATTATACCGAATATAACCGGGAGCCCGGTCTCGAGGCTTACATTGGCCACTCCCTTGGCCACTTCGGAAGCCACATAGTCAAAATGAGGGGTGCTTCCGCGGATTACCGCCCCCAGGCAAATTACCGCGTCGTAACGTTCGCTCCGGGCTGCTTTTTTCGCCGCCAGAGGTATTTCGAACGAGCCCGGGACCCAGATAATATCGACGGCATCTTCTTTTGCTTCATGCCGTTTAAGGCAGTCGAGGGCGCCGTCTAAAAGATGGCTGGAAATAAATTCGTTGAAACGGCTGACTACGATGGCAAAACGGTATTCCCTGGCGATTAATTTTCCTTCGAATTTATACAAACCTGTCACTCCTTTTCCTGTTACCGGGCCATATTTAAGAAGTGGCCCAATTTGTTTTTCTTGGTCAGCAGGTAGGTGCTGTTATGCTGACAGGGAACAATTTCCAGGGGTATTCTTTCGACAATATTCAGGTCGTATCCTTCAAGCCCTTTTATTTTACGGGGATTGTTGGTTAACAAGCAGATCTCTCTCAATCCCAGATCAACCATTATCTGGGCTCCCACCCCGTAATCGCGCAGGTCGGCGGCAAAGCCGAGCACCTCGTTGGCTTCCACGGTATCTATCCCTCCGTCCTGCAGTTCATAGGCCTTAATTTTATTCAGCAGGCCGATACCCCGGCCTTCCTGGCGCATATAAATTAAAACACCGCTGCCGTGTTCGGCAATTTTCTTCATGGCCTGGTGCATCTGCTTGCCGCAGTCGCAGCGCAGGGAAGCAAAAACGTCGCCGGTCAGGCACTCGGAGTGAACCCGCACCAGGGTCGGTTCATCAGGTTTTATCTCGCCCTTGATCAGGGCCAGGTGGACCTGGTTGTCGATATTATTTTCGTAGGCTATCAGTTTGAAAGTACCGAAAACCGTGGGCATTTCGGCATTAGCCGCACGCCACACCAGCTTCTCTTTCTTCATGCGGTAGCTGATCAGATCGGCAATGCTGATCAGTTTCAAATTGTGCTCCCGGCAAAACTCGATCAGCTGGGGCAACCTGGCCATACTGCCGTCTTCGTTTATTATTTCACAAATCGCCCCGGCCGGTTTTAGTCCGGCCAGGGTGGCCAGGTCTACCGCCGCCTCGGTATGGCCGGCCCGCCGCAGAACTCCTCCTTCCATGGCCTCCAGGGGGAAGATATGGCCGGGCCGCTGTAAATCAGAGGGTTTGGTTTCCGGATCAATCAGGGCCTTGATCGTTTCGGCCCGTTCAAAAGCGGAAATTCCGGTAGTGCAAGAACCGGCATCGACCGAAACGGTAAAAGCGGTACAGTGTGTATCGTTGCTTTGGGAAACCATGGGCGGCAGGTCCAGCTCGCGCACCCTCTCCGATTTAAGCGGGGCGCAGACCAGGCCGCGGGCATAGCGGATCATAAAATTTACCGCTTCCGGGGTAACTTTTTCGGCGGCCATGACCAGGTCGCCTTCGTTTTCCCGGTCTTCATCGTCCACAACAACAACCATCCGTCCCTCTTTTAAATCCTTTAAGGCTTCATCTATGGTGTTAAAGTCCACTCTCGCTTCACTCCTTCGGTTTCTAAGTAGCTAGAGGTACCCCTTTTCCTGCAGAAGGGACATGGTAATCGACTCTTTTTGATTTACATTTTTATCCAGATGGGGCTGCAGCATTTTTTCAACATATTTGCCAATCAAATCAACTTCGAGGTTTACTGCTTCCCCCGGCTCTTTTTGGCCCAGGGTAGTCTGACCGGCGGTGTGCGGGATTAAGCCGACAGAAAAACCGGACGAATCGACCTCGATCACGGTCAGGCTGACCCCATCGAGGGCGGCGGAACCCTTGGGAATAATATAGCGGAGCAGATGCCCGGGCGTTTCAAGGTAAAGCAGGATTGCCCCGCCCTCAAGGCTGCGGCGGCCAACAGTTACCACAGCATCGATATGCCCGCTGATCAGGTGGCCACCAAGGCGCCCGCCCAGGGCCAGGGCCCGTTCCAGGTTGACTTTGTCACCCGCCCCGGCCGCCTCCAAGCTGGTTCTTTTAAGGGTCTCCGGCATAGCCCAGGCGGTAAAACCATTCCGCTCCACAGCGGTCACCGTGAGGCAGGGACCGCTTACGGCAATACTGTCTCCAAGCTTCAGGTCGGAAAGCACCTCTCCGGCGCCAATCACCAGGCCGGCCCCATCGGCAGATTTGCTGATGCGGCGTATGGTGCCCACTTCTTCAATTATTCCCGTGAACAAAAAGTGCTCACCCTCCACCAAAACAAATTTTACTACCGGGTCTCGGCTTCCGCTTTGCGAAGTTCATCCGGCACCCGCCTGCCCACCGGGTAGCCGATCAGAAGCAGGTCACGGTTGAACTGCTTCATTTCAATATCTTCAATTGTCCAGGCTTCGGTCAGAGAATTGATGCCCGGGCCGGCAAAGGATGTAGGGCTTTCCCCGCCGCCGAGAATCAGGGGAGCGATAAACACAAAAAGCTTGTCGATCAGCGACTGCTGAAGGAGGCTGAAGTTTAGGGTGCCCCCTCCCTCAACCAGGACCGCGGCAAGCTCCCGCTCGGCCAGTTTTTTCATCAAGGCTACCAGGTCAACCCGATCTTCCACCGACGGCAGGACCAAAACCTCGACCCCTTTATCCCGGAGGGCCCGGCGCTTTTCCTCCGAGACCTGTTCGGTTACGGCAAGGATTATGCCCGCCGAAGAGCTGCTGCTGATAACCCGGGCATCGAGGGGCAAACGAGCCCTGCTGTCGACGATAACCCGCACCGGATCTTTGCCCCCTCCGCCTTCGACCCTGGCCGTCAGGCGGGGATCATCTTTTAAAATTGTTTCAATACCGACCATAATTGCATCGGTGTGATCGCGCAGGCGATGGACAAACTGGCGGGCTTTTTCACCGGTAATCCAGTGCGATTCCCCGGTATGAGTCCCCGTCTTTCCGTCAAGACTCATGGCCACCTTGGCGGCGACAAAGGGCAGGCCCGTGGTGATGTACTTAATGTAAATCTCGTTTAATTTCTTGGCTTTATTTTCCAGCACCCCTTCTTTAACTTTGATTCCCGCTTCGGACAACCGCGCAAAACCGCGGCCCGATACCAGGGGATTGGGATCTTGCATTGCGGCCACCACCCTGCTGATACCGGCCTTGATAATAGCCTCGGTGCAGGGTCCGGTCCGACCGTGGTGGTTGCAGGGTTCGATGTTTAGATAGAGTGTGGCGTCACGCGCCTTTTCGCCGGCTTTTTTCAGAGCTACGATTTCGGCGTGCGGCGAACCGGCATACTGATGGTAGCCGCTGCCCACCACTTCGGTGCCCTGGACAACAACCGCTCCCACCAACGGATTGGGGCTGGTGCGGCCGCGTCCCTGGCGGGCCAGGTCCAGGGCCATCCACATAAATCGATCATCAACGTCCAACTGGTCTCACCTCTCTAAATGGGTTTCAGGACTTAAATAATCAGTCTCCAGGACGGGAGTGTAATGCGGGTGTCTCATTTTTCGCTCCCGTATATAAAAAGCCCTGAGCACATATATGCTTCAGGGTCGATTTAGGTCGAACAAGGCTGCTTTGGTTCCGTTTCTTCTCCCTTCCAGACTATACTGTCGGCTCCGGATTTGCACCGGATCAGCCCTTATGGGCTCGCGGGCTTAGCTTCAGGACTTTACGGCCCCTAAGCATCACCACCGGTTCGGAATTGAAGGGCAAACGCCCATCTCACCAGACCCTGAAGATAACGGTTATCTGGATTATAGCACATATTTACTTTTTTTCAAAATTAGCCGCCGAGGGCTTTTAGCTCGCCGATAAGCTTCATGCCGTCTTTGTTTTTAAAAACAGCCGACCCGGCTACCAGGACGGTGGCACCGGCCCGGACGATCTGCGGTGCGGTTTCGCGGTTGACCCCGCCGTCTACCTGCAGTTCCAGGTTAAGCCCGCGGGCTTTTATCTGTTCGGCGATAATGCCGATTTTGGGCAAAACAGCGGGTATGAATGCCTGCCCGCCGGCTCCCGGATTAACGCTCATCACCAGGACAAGGTCGAGCAGGGGCCATACATATTCAAGAGTTTCCGGTGCTGTAGCCGGGTTCAAAGCCACCCCGGCTTTTGCCCCGCTGTCCTTTATTTTTCGCAGTACCCGGTCAAGATGGCCGGTGACCTCGGCCTGCACGGTAACCAGGTTCACCCCGGCCCGGATAAATGAATCGATGTGATCTTCCGGATCGTTTACCATCAGATGGGCATCAATAAAGAGATCCGTATGGGGGCGCAGAGCAGCAGCCACAAGGGGGCCGACTGTTATGGTCGGCACAAAGTGGCCGTCCATGATATCGAGATGAACCCAGTCGGCGCCGTGCGCTTCGATCCGTTGAACTTCTTCACGTAGACAGCTGAAATCTGCCGACAACAGCGAGGGAGCCACTTTAACGGCCA
Organism: Syntrophomonadaceae bacterium; assembly: GCA_003551865.1. The sequence continues at coordinate 30,377 of PUNU01000241.1, read as the reverse complement.
TGCTCAGTATGCCTCCTGTTTGGTCAGTTCCTTCATAAAATGCCCGTAATGCTCGTAACGCATCGGGTTTATTTTACTGCTTATTTCCCGGCGCACCGCACAGTCGGGCTCACTTAAGTGGAAACAGTTCCGAAAAGCGCAGTGCCCCCGAAAGCGTTCAAATTCTGGAAACAACCCGGGCAGTTCTTCCACTTCAATATTTTCGAAGTCAATCCGCATAAATCCCGGCGTATCCACCACTGAACCGCCGTTGTCAAGGACAAGTATTTCAGCCTGGCGGGTAGTATGCCGGCCGCGCTTTATTTTTTTACTGACCGGTGCGGCCTGTAAAGACAAGCCCGGCTGAATTGCATTTAAAAGAGAAGATTTGCCCACCCCCGAGGGACCGGCAAAAACTGAACATTTACTGCGCAGGCATTCCTTCAGACGATCTATTCCTTCACCGCTTAAGGCGCAGGTGTAAAGGACCGGATAAGGATAAGGGTCGAGATTTCCGGCAAGCTCCCGGATCTCTGCATCATTGACCAGGTCGGTTTTGTTCAGGCAAAGCAGGGAGGACAACCCTTCTTTTTCGGCCAGGACCAGAAGCCTGCTGACCAGCTGCCAGTTGCACTCGGGAAGTTTAAGCGACATGATGATGATCAACTGGTCAACATTGGCCACCGGGGGCCGGTAAAGGCGATTTTTCCGCGGGAGGCGTTCTTCAATCACTCCTTCACCGGGAAGAGAAGCCGGGACACTGTCCGACGACAGGGCAAAATGGACCCAGTCCCCGACCATAAGGGCGTCTCCGCCTTTTTTTATTGATCCCCTGGCCCGGCAGAAATATTCCCTGCCCGAGTCGTCCCGGACGTTAAAAAACCCGCCCGCCGCCTTAACAACTTTTCCCTTTCGCAAACAAAACCTCCCTATTCGCCGATTACGAGCTCGACACGCTGCCCTGACATAATTTCTTCTCCCGGCTCGGGATCTTGTTCGATGACATAGCCGCGGTTGCCCGGCGAGAACTGTTTGAAAACAACGGGCCGAAGGTCATGTTCATCGATATATTTAAGGGCTCCCTCTTCTGAGTAGCCGACCAGGTTGGCCATCTCAATCGGCTCCGGACCCTCGCTGATATAAACGACCACTTCATCTCCCTGCGATATGCGCAGGGATTCCCCGGGAATCTGCCGAAATATTTCGCCCTGGGGAACTTCTTCATGGTGCTCGCGGACCACGCTCATAGTCAAGCCGAGATCTCTCAGCATAACCCTTGCTTCCATTTCGGTCCGCCCTGCCAAATCAGGGGTAACGATATAATCGGGCCCCTTGCTGACATAAAGATCGATTTCCCGGTTTTTGCGAACAGACCTCCCCGCCGGAGGATCGGTTTTTATCACACTGCCCACTTCTATCTCTTCGTCATGGACATAGACAACTTCAGGATTGGGTATCAGGTCCGCTTCCCTTAATGTCCGGGCCGCTTCGCTTTGGCTCATTTCCCGGACCTCGGGAACCGCTACTTCCGGGACAAACAAGTAGCTGCTGAACAGAAATCCACCGCCGATTAGGAGCAGGGCCAGAACGATAACGGCTATCAGCAGTTTTAGCCAGGCCCAGGACCGCTTTTTAGCCGGGGGGCCAAATATGTCATTGCCCATTTGATTATGGTCCGGCTCATCAGGCCTCAGCACTGTATCATTGTCATCATTCTCGTAATTGTGATAATTGCCCCGCCGGATAGTACTCCTTACCACTCCCTTTTCTTCGGCGGAATAAAGATCGTCGAGAAATTCAGCGGCACTGGTGTAGCGCTCGCCGGTATCTTTATTGAGAGCCCTGAGAATAATCTGCTCCAGGGCTTCGGGAATATTTTTAACCAGCCGCCGGGGCGGAACAATTTCTTCATGGATGTGCTTCATGGCCACGGCTACCGGACTTTCACCACTGAAAGGCAGTTTGCCGGTGACCATCTCGTACAGCACGACGCCCAGGGAATACAAATCCGACTGCTTGCCGGCCGTTTCCCCGCGGGCCTGTTCCGGTGAAATGTACTGAACCGAACCGATTATTTCATCGCCGACGGTTACCGTCACTCCATCACCGGCAATGGCTATGCCAAAGTCGGTTACTTTAACATTACCGTCCCGGGAAAAAAGGATGTTTTGCGGTTTAATGTCGCGGTGGACTACCCCGTACTCGTGAGCATTCTGCAAAGCTTCGCCAATCTGGCGGGCTAAGTGGACCGCTTCATCGGGAGAAAGTCGACCCTTTTCCCTGATGTAATCTTTTAAGCTCCTGCCTTCCACGTATTCCATTATAATGAAGTGGGTGCCTTCTTCTTCACCGACATCGTAAACGTTAACAATGTTGGGATGGGACAAGGCCGCCGCAGATTGCGCTTCGCGTTCAAAACGGCGAATAAACGAGGCGTCTCCTGTCATCTGGTCTTTGAGGACTTTAACAGCCACCGTCCGCTTAAGAAGGGTATCCCGACCCCGGTAAACCCGGGCCATACCCCCCTCGGCAATCTTTTCGAGAAGCTCATAGCGTCCCGCCAGTACTTTCCCTTCCATCTCAATTATTGACCCCCAATACCGTAGGCTGCCACCACAGTGATATTATCATGACCGCCCCTTGAATTGGCCAGATTAATCAGCGTTTCCGCCAGCAGATGCGGATCGCTTGTTTCGAGGCATTTTTGCAGTATTTCTTCATCGCTTACCAGCCCGGTCAAACCGTCGGTGCAGAAAAGCAGGATCGCCCCTGCCTCAACTTCCAGTTCTTTAACATCTACCTGCAGGTCTGGAGAAATCCCCAGGGCCCGGGTAAGAACATGGCGCTGGGGGTGGGTGTGGGCCTCTTCCGGGCTTACCTGTCCGGCTTCGATCAGTTCTTCCACCAGGGAGTGATCCCTGGTAAGCAATTTTATTTGGCCGTCATTGATCAAATAAGCACGGCTGTCACCTATATGCCCAATGGTCAAATGCCTGCCGCAAAGCAATCCTGCGGTTAAAGTGGTCCCCATACCCCGGAGGGATCTGGAGTTTTCCGCCTCCTGTAAAACCAGCTGATTGGCTTCAAGGATCAAGCGCCTGATCATTTCTAGGGCTTCTTCGACAGACAAACTGTGGCAATCATCCAGGTTATTCCAAAATCTTTCGGCGGCGGAGATCGCCAGGTCACTGGCCACGTTGCCTGCCCGGTGACCGCCCATGCCGTCGGCGACAACCAGCAGGGCCTTATCGTTGTCTGATTTGACCAAACAGCTGTCTTCGTTTCGGGTGCGTTCCAGTCCCCGGTCGCTCAGGCCCGCTACCTGCAAAATAGATCTGCCTCCCATAGTCATATATTTTATCTTACACGGCAGTTCATCCCACCCAGGGGATACGCAGCAAATATTGTGGGATTTATTAAGTCGCCTCCCCGACAAAATTAATCGCGATGCCGTTCCACCAGGTTTAATGATCAAACCGCTGGATAAAGTATAGCAAATAGCGCTTGTGGAGGCAAGAATCCGCGATCACTCATTTAAAATCTTACCGAAGGGGAACGGGATTGACCTTGACCTGCAGGTTTGGGGGCATGTTCTCGTAACGTGTCCCCAAAAAAGCAAATTACACTTTGCGGTCCAACTGAGTGTGTTTCAAACACGCGAGCGGCCCGGGGCACTCCATATAAAGCGCACCGTAGGCCGGCCCGCTCCCGGTCGGTGGTAAGAGGGTCGGGCCGAGACCTGCAGGCCCGGGTGTCAAATGTCGAGGCTGCCCGGGGAAGCTCGCAGACGAGCCGTGACAATTCCGGGAACCGCCCGGCACTCAGCCGGTCATGCTTACGAAAAAAATGGTCCGAAACAGCGATAAGGCCTTGCTAAAGAACTAAGTGCCGGGTGGGCGTCGGCTTGCAGCAGCTGCGAATTAAAAACAGAACAAACTTAATTGACAGGGCACTGGCAAGCGTCATCTACGGACTTACCGCTTTCTATGCCAGCAGGCGATAAAAAACCCGTCCACCCCATGTCGGTGAGGCCAAAGTGAGACAGACGGGAGATCTTCCTGCCGCTTCCGAAGGGTTTCGGGCATTTTTTCCAGCAGATCTTCCTGCACAAACCCCTTATTTTTCGCATTAAAGTCGTCCACCACCTGCAGTGTCTCCTCCGGCTCGTTGGTGCAAACCGAGTAGAGCAGTTTTCCTCCAACCGGCAGAAGGCGTGCGGCGGCGCTTAGCAGTTCCAGCTGGGTCTTCTTAAGGACGGGCAAATCCTTTTCTTTCCGCCGCCACTTAATTTCGGGCAGTCGCCTGATCACCCCCAGGCCTGAGCAGGGTGCGTCGACCAAAACAGAATCAGGGGTGGAAAAATCTTGCCGGGAGACTTTACGCCCGTCGGCAGGAACAGTTTTAATGGCGTTAAGCCCCAGGCGGCGGGCCGCCTTTTCAACCATACGCAGGCGGTTTAAGTGCAGGTCGACGGCCACGACCAGTCCCCGGTCCTCGATCAGCTCGGCCAAATGGGTCGCCTTGCCTCCCGGTGCACTGCAGAGATCGATTATTTTGTCCCCGGGGGCCGGATCCAGCAGTGGGGCCACCAGGGCGGAGCTTTCACCCTGGACGGTTAAAAGGCCCTGTTTAAACGCTCCGGTGCCGGCAGGCGATCTGCCGGTCCTGACTCTGAGGATTCCTGAAACAAGGGGGCTGGGTTCGGCTTCGACACCTTCGGTTCCAAGTACAGCAGCGAGCTTTGCGGGTGTCGTACGCAAAATGTTGGGACGTATTGTAAGGGGGGCTTTTTCATTGGCGGCCCGGCACCATTTTTCGGCTTCTACAAAGCCCAGGCGGTCTATATACCGGGAAACCAGCCATTCGGGCTGGCTTTGCCGCAAAGAAAGATGCTGAACCGGTTTTTCCCCCGGATCGGGCCAGGGCAGGGCGCCAACCTCGGCCTCCAGGCGCCTTAATACGGCGTTGACCAGCCCGGCTACGCCGCGGTGGCCATAGCGGCGGGCCAGGGAAACCGCTTCATCGACCGCCGCGTAGGCGGGAACCCGGTTTAAGTAAAGCAGCTGGTAGGCGCTCAAGCGTAGTAAATTGCGGATCCAGGGGGTTAGCTCGCTGAGGGAGCGGTGCAGAAAATGGTTTAAAGCCCAGTCGATAGTGTTTAAATGCTGCATAGTCCCGGCGGCCAGCCGGACAGCCAGGGACCTTTCGTCATCGTTTAAGCCCTGCAGTTGACCGGGCAAGACCAGGTTCAAATAAGCCTTTTTCTGTTCCGCCCTGAAAAGAGCTTTTAAAGCCGCTTCACGCGCCCGGGCTTTTTTGCGGGGTGACTTTTCACCATTAGCATTCAATATTAGCGCTCTCCATCGAGATGGTCTCCCGGTTCGACCCGGTACCCGCAGCAAAACGAACCGGCGTCCATCGTTTTTTTACCGGCCGGCTGGAGCTCGAGCAGATCCAGGGACCCATCACCGGTGGCCACGGTCATGGATGACTCCCCAACTGCCAGGATCGTACCGGGAGGCCGGCCGGGGCTTTCCCCGGTGCTGTTATCGGGCCGGATCGCCGACCACACCTTCAAACGTCTGCCTTTGCAGGTGGTATAGGCACCGGGCCTGGGATTCAAACCCCGGACAAGGTTGAATATTACAAGCGAAGGGCGGTGCCAGTCTATCTTCTCCTCTTCGGGGCTAAGAGGCGGGGCGAAGGATACTTTTGCCGGATCCTGCGGAATCGGCCTGGCCTTCCCTGAAGCAAGAAGATCGACAGCTTTAAGCAGCAGGGATGCGCCGCGCAGGGCAAGGCGATCGTGGAGCATCCCGGCCGTATCAAGAGGAGAAATTTGTTCTTTTTCCTGAATTATGATATCGCCGGCATCCATTTCCCCGGTGAGCTCAATAACCGTTACCCCGGTATATTCAGCCCCCTCCATAATGGCGCGGTGGATCGGGGCGGCACCGCGGTATGCGGGCAGGTAGGAAGCATGAAGGTTAATACAGCCCAGGGGGGGCAGGTCAAGGACGGCAGAAGGCAGGAGTCGCCCAAAAGCGACGGTGGCGATTAAATCGGGCTGTTTTTGTTTCAACCAGGCAATAAAGCTTTCATCGTTCATTTTTTGCGGCTGGGCTACTTCCACCCGGTGTTTTAACGCCCACTCTTTAACCGGAGCAAAGCTCACTTTTTTACCGCGGCCGGCGGGGCGATCGGGCGGGGCAACCACCGCGGTGAGACGATGAGGCGACAGGTGAAGCAGCTCGAGGGAAGGGAGGGCAAAATCGGGTGTTCCCATAAAAACAATATTCAAGGACTTCAATTTTTTTCCTCGCTTTTCATCTCTTCGGGGTCGACCATGCGCCGGGCTTTATCGGTAAAAAGGACTCCGTCCAGGTGATCCATTTCATGCTGAAGGACACGCGCCAGCAGACCTGCCGCATGAAGAGTGACCGTTTGGCCCCGGCGGTCCATGGCTTTAACCACGACTGCCGCCGCCCTGGGCACTTCCCCGAAAGATCCGGGCACGCTCAGGCATCCTTCAATACCGAGTTCTTCTCCTTCCCTCTTTTCGCAGCGGGGGTTAATCAGTTCATAGATCTGCTCCCCGCCGTCCGAGGCGACCAGGATGCGCTTCGATACCCCGACCTGGTTGGCGGCCAGGCCCACACCACCGGCTTCCTGCATGGTTTCAACCATATCGTCGATCAGGCGCAGAACGGCGCTGTTTATTTTCCTCACTTCCTGTGCCGGGCTGCGCAGGACAGGATGGTTGTCGCACAAAATTTTTCTTAGGGCCATGTGAACACCTCTGCTATGAATTATAGCACTACCATCGGGTTAAAATCCACCGCCATGCGGACGGGCCGGGGCGGTTTATGATCATGGTATTTAAGAATAAGCTTTTTTATCCCCGGGGAAAGCCTCTTTAAGCCTTTGCCCTTGATTATCGTCTGCACCCGGTAATGATCTTTTATGCGGTATAAAGATGCCGGGGCGGGCCCGAGCAGTTCGGCTTCGCCGATGACGGGTTCCAGAAGGTCGGTCAGCCAGGATGCCGCTTCGAAGACAGCCGTTTCACTGCCACCGCTGAAAAGAAACCGCACAATGTCGGCAAATGGCGGGTACTCCAGCTGGCGGCGGTTTTCCAGCTCGGCCTCGAAAAAACTCCGGTAATCATGCTTTGCCGCGGCAAGGATGCTGTAGTGTGAAGGATGGTAAGTCTGAACCAGCACTTTGCCTCCACTGGGACCGCGGGCCGTCCGGCCGGCGACCTGAGTCAAGAGCTGGAAGGTTCGCTCAGGCGCCCTGAAGTCGGGCAGGTTCAAAGTGGTATCGGCGGCGACCACGCCAACGAGGGTGACGTCCGGAAAATCGAAGCCCTTGGCAATCATCTGGGTGCCGATCAGGATATTGGCCGTGCGGTCCCGAAACCTCCGGTAATAGAAGTCATGAGACCGGCGCCCGGAGGTGGTATCACTGTCCATCCGGATAAAAGATGCCGAAGGGTACAGCTTCTTGACCTCGTCTTCCACACGCTGGGTACCGGCACTGAAATAGCGGATCTTGGTCCCGCCGCAGCCGGGGCAGGTCTGGGGGACGGGTTCTTCGCGGGCACAGTAGTGACAGCACATCACCTGCCGGTCCATATGCAGGGTAAGTGAAACATCACAGGAAGGGCAGCGCACTACAAATCCACATTCCCGGCAGAGCACGAACCCGGCAAACCCGCGCCGGTTAATAAAGAGCAGGGCCTGCTCGTCTCTTTCAAGGACACCGTTTAATTCTTCGAGCAGGGGCCGGCTGAAAATATGGCGGTGGTTTTCTTTAATTTCCCGGCGCATATCGATCACCTCGACCGGCGGCAGCCGGCTAGGGGTGACCCGCTCCCTCATGTTTAGAAGCTCCAGTTTGCCTTCCCGGGCCCGGTAATAACTTTCCAGGGAAGGAGTGGCGCTGCCCAGCATGAGCACCGCCCCGTGGTAGCGTATTCTCCAATCCGCCACATCACGGGCATGATATCGAGGCGATTCCTCCTGCTTGTAGGTAGTCTCGTGCTCCTCGTCTATTATAATCACTCCCAGGTGGTCCAGGGGTGCAAATACGGCCGACCTGGCCCCCAGAACAACCCGGGCTTCGCCGTCTAGAATCATCTGCCACTGCCGGTTTTTTTCAGCAGCAGTGAGGCGGCTGTGCAAAACGGCCACAAGGCCGGGGAAACGCCCGGCAAAGTGCTCGATCATCTGGGGAGTCAGTGAAATTTCGGGGACCATTACCAGGGCGGTGCGGCCCTTCTGCAGGGCGTGAGCAATGCTCTGCATGTAAATTTCAGTTTTACCGCTGGCTGTAACCCCGTGTAAAAGCATCCGACGGGGGCGATGTTGATCGAGGGCTTCTTTGATCTGCTCGAAGCAGGCTGCCTGTTCTTCCCTTAGGCGGTGCGGTTTGGTAAGCGGCTTTTTTGATTCACTATCGGAAGCGGTGGGGCGGCCTGTCACCAAACGTACCAGGCCCTTCTTTTCCAGGGTATTAATGATCTCGCCGCGAACACCCATCCGGACAAGCTCCCCGTGTGGCATTGGACCTTTTTCCTTTAAAATCTTGACCGCCTGCCCCTGGGCCGGGGCACGGCTTAAATCAGTCTCCCAGGCAGTGGGAGAAAGCTCAATTATTTTGGTCCCACCCGGTCGTTTTCCTTTTCGCAACCGGGCCGGGATCATGGCATGCACAGCCTCAATTTTTCGGCAGTAAAAACGCTGGGCGAGCCAGTGCACCAGGGCCAACTGCTCGGAGGTAAGCAAAGGTTCTAAATCGTTCAGGGCGATTATATCGCGCAGGTTTTCCACACTTGTATCTTTGAGGAGACGGGTAATATAAGCGGGGTACTGACGGTTGCCAAGGGGCACGGTTACCTGCATACCCGGCTTGAGCTTCCCCCGCAGGTCGGAAGGGATGCGGTAATGGAAGGGGCGGTCAACGGCGTGGCTGACCAGGTCTATTATCACTTCGGCATATTCATGCATCTATTTATCTCTACCCCTTGCCGCACATGCTTATTTTTGTTCGATACCGGCGGAAATGCGGTCGAGGATCCGGTGGGCCAGTTCCTCTTTCTCCATCAGGGGCAGTTGTTCCACCTCTCCGGCCCGGTCAATAATTGAAACCCGGTTGGTGGAAACGGCAAAGCCTGCACCGGGCTCGGTTAGATTGTTGACTATGATCAAATCCAGGTTTTTCTTAATCAGCTTGTCATGAGCATTCTCAACAGCATTTTTTGTTTCGGCGGCAAAACCAACCAGGTATTGACCTTCCTTTTTCCTGCCCAGCTCCATTAAAATATCACGATTGGCCGCCAGTTCAAGCATCATGGCGGCCTTATTCTTTTTCACTTTCTGTTCGGCGGTTTTTAGCGGGCGAAAGTCGGAAACGGCACCGGCCTTGATTACCAGGCGGCTGTCGCTGTATTTCTCAAATACCGCCCTGTACATTTCTTCGGCCGTGCCGACGGAGACCTTCTCAACCCCGGAAGGATCGGTCAGATGGGTGGGACCGCTGATCAGAGTAACTTCAGCACCCCGCTCTTTTAGCGCCCGGGCCAGGGCATATCCCATCAGTCCACTGGAAGGATTGCTGATAAACCGGACCGGGTCCAGCGGTTCGCGGGTCGGCCCGGCTGTAACCAGGGTTTTGATCCCGGAAAAATCCTTCGGCCTCAGCACCGCCCGGGTAAAAGCATAGATATCCTCCGGCTGGGGCATACGCCCCCGGCCGTAATCCCCGCAGGCCAGTTCGCCGGCATCCGGATCCATCACATGGCAGCCCCGCTCCCGGAGTATTTTTAAGTTTTCCTGAACGGCGGGATGATCAAACATATTGAGGTTCATTGAAGGCACAACCACTATCGGGCACTTCGCCGCCAGGTAAATGGTGGTCAGCAGGTTGTCCGCCAGGCCGCGGGTCATTTTGGCAATTGTGTTGGCCGTAGCCGGGGCGATCACCAAAACATCGGTGTTTTCCAAAAGCTCAATATGGCGGATTTTATCACCCGCCCGCTCCGCAAACATCTTGACAAAAACCTGGCGGTTGGTGAGACTCTGGAAGGTAAGAGGGGCGATGAATTCGACTGCCGCGGGAGTCATTACAACCTGCACTTCAGTCCCCGCACGCATGAACAACCTGGCCAGCTCGGCGGACTTAAAAGCGGCTATGCCTCCGGTCACTCCAAGGATTATCCTTCGCAAAGAAAACACCTCTACTTGATTCCGTCACGAATGCGCTCATATTCAATATTACCGGCTGCTATTTCGTGAAGAGCGGTAGTTACATCCTTCCGGTAGTCCTTCTTAATCGTTTTTTTACTGCCGCTGCGCAGTTGACGGCTCCTCTTGGCTGCTGAAATTACCAGGGTGTACTTGCTGTCAACCATTTCGAGCAGGTCGTCTATAGACGGGTAAATCACTGGCTTTCACCTCCCAGGCCCGGTGGACGGGCACCACGGCTTACTCTGCACTTTTCGGCGTCAATTATGGAATTTAGCATGAAGGCTGCGTCCTCCACGGTATCATTAACCACAACATAATCATAATAATGATAGGCGTCCATTTCGCGGCGTGCTGTAACCAGGCGCTCTTCAATCCGGTCTGCATCTTCGGTTCCCCGCCCGGTGATCCTTTCTTCCAGGGCTTCAAGCGAAGGCGGCGCGAGGAAAATGGATACCGCTTCGGGCATCTTTTCCCTGACCTGGGCGGCTCCCTGGACATCTATCTCCAGGATTAAATCTTTACCGCGGGCAATAACTTCTTCAACCGCAGCCAGGTTGGTCCCGTAGTAATGGCCGTGGACCACGGCCCACTCGAGAAACAGGCCGTCTTCAATCATTTCCTTAAACCGGGGAACGGTGGTAAATCTATATTCTTTCCCTTCTGTTTCATCAGGGCGCGGGGGGCGGGTAGTTGTGGAAACAGACAGGGTCATTGATTCCCTGATTTTAAGCAGGTGGCGACAGACCGTCCCTTTACCCACCCCGGAAGGCCCGGATAATATTATAAGCAACCCTGCATCCATTCACAACCTCCCGTTAGACCGCTTTAGAAGTCGCTGAGGCAATGTGTGATCCCCGGTTTTGTTCGCCCATCCACCCGTTCAAACATGCTCCGTCTGCAGAGAAAGACAAGATTATTTATGCTTATTCAGCAGTTTCGCCTTCGGCATGATTTTCACGGACCTGAAGGCGGTGCTTAACCGTTTCAGGTTGAACGGCGGACAAAATAATGTGGCCGCTGTCCGCCACGATCACCGCCCGGGTGCGACGGCCGTATGTTGCGTCGATGAGCATTCCCCGATCTCGTGCTTCAGTAATCACTCTTTTGATCGGCGCCGACTCGGGACTGACTATGGCTATGATCCGGCCGGCCGATACAATGTTGCCAAACCCGATATTAATCAGTTTAATGGCCATGTTAAAACTCCTTTCCCCTTTACTCCAGGTTCTGAATTTGCTCTCGGATTTTTTCCAGTTCTGCTTTTAAATCTACCACATGATTGGTCAACCGGTAATCCTGAGCTTTAGAACCGATCGTATTTACTTCGCGAAACATTTCCTGCGCAATAAAATCAAGCTTGCGCCCGGCGGGTTCCGAGCCGGAGATAGTTGAACGAAAAGCGTCCAGGTGACTCTGCAGCCGAACCAGCTCTTCATCAACCCCCATACGTTCCACCAGCAGGGCACACTCCATGATCAGCCGGTTTTCTTCAAACTGTCCGGCCAGCAGGTCTTTAAATTTTTCTTCCATCCGCCGGCGGTGCTCTTCCTTCGCTTCTTCAGCTTGTTCGGCGGCCTTCGATACCAGCTTCTCCAGCCGGTCGCATCTTTCGAGCAGATCGCGGCAGAGATTCTCACCCTCGGACCGGCGCTGCTCAATAAGATGATCCAGCGCCTCCCGCAGTGCCGCCCTGACTGTCGGCCATACCTGTTCTTCGGTAAGGGTGATCCCGACCGGTTTAAAGAGCTCGGGCATTTGCAGAAGGTGCTCCAGTCTGATTTGATCGGAACCCCCCAGGCGTCCGGCCAGCTGCTGCAAAGCCCGGTGGTAATCCTCGGCCAGGTCATAGTCAACATTGACCCGCCTCAGTCCGGCGGGCAACTCGTCAAGTGCAAGATATACCTCGACCCGACCCCGTTTAATCGAGTCCAGCAGCAGCCGGCGAATACGATCTTCAAGGAAATAAAGCTCGCGCGGCAGGCGCAGGGAGAGGTCGGCATAGCGATGATTTACGGAGCGAAGCTCCGCCGTAAATGAAAAGCCGCCGTCTGAACTGCTGCCGCGGCCGTAGCCGGTCATACTGCTGATCATCGCTGTCTCCTTTACCATAGAGCTTTATTGCTGCGTTAATCTTATCATCAAACGTCTGCAATCTCAAGTAATTTAACAGCGTGATTTGCCATGTCCGCCATTTAGAATTATACTAAATTCCGGGAGTGGCAGCGAACATGTCTTTTGATACCCTGATCATGAAAGCGGTAACAGATGAACTGCAGGCCGGAGCCTCCGGAGCCCAGGTCCAACGCGTTTTCGAGCCGGGGCGGGAAGAAATAATTTTCCAGCTTTACAACCGGGGCGAACAGTTGAACCTGCTTTTTTCAATCGATCCGGCCTATGCCCGCGTTCATCTGACCGGAAAGCGCGGTTGGAACCGGGATCAGCCCTCTCCATTCTGCATGCTGCTGCGCAAGTACCTGGTCGGAGGGCGGGCCGTTTCTTTTTCTTCTCCCCCCCTGGAAAGGATACTGCAAATTGACTTCGATCCTCCCGAAGGACTGCCGCCGGTAAAGCTGACCGCCGAAATAATGGGCCGCCGCAGCAACCTTGTCCTGATCGATGAAAACGAGATTATTTTAGGCGCAGCCAGGACCGTTTCAAGGGACAAAAACCCCCTGCGGGCAATCATGCCCGGCGAAAAGTATGTGCCGGTCCCGTCCCAGGACAAGCTTGACCCGCTCAAAATGCAGGAGCAGGAGTTCCGAAATGCTTTCCGAAAACAGCTTGAAGACGGGAAAAATTCGCAGCAGGCCCTGGTTGGAGCCGTCACGGGAATCAGCCCCCCGGTCGCTGTTGAGCTCCTTAGTCGGAGCGGCTTTATCGGCACAAAATTTGGGGACCCGGAAGCGGCGGAGGGACGCCTGTTCGAAACAGTAAAAAATGTTTTTCAGGAAAGCCGGGCCGGAAATATTCAGCCGGTATTGGTCCCGGGGCGAAACCTATACGCGGCCATCCCGCTTACGCACATCCCTCAGGAAGAACAAATACAGTTTTGCAGTGTAAGTAAAATGCTGGATCAATACTACGACGCCCTGATCAGGGAAAGACAAAAAAAACAGCTTAGAGATTATTTGAGCAGCGTAATCAAAAAACGCCTGGATAGCCTTTCCAAAAAACAAAGTGAACAAAAAAAAGAACTGGAAGCGGCGGCAAAAGCGCCGCAGTACCGCCTCTACGGCGAACTGCTCCTCGCATACCAGAATCAAATATCGCGCGGGTCCGAAAACGCGGTTTTGCCCGACCTGTACAACCCGGATGAAGAAATAAAAGTGCCTCTCGATCCGGCAAAATCACCGAGCGCCAATGCACAGCGATATTTCCACCGCTACCGCAAAGCAAGAAAAAGTCGGGAGATGATCCGTAAACAGCTTGCTAAAACCAGGGCTGAAATGGAGTACTGCCGCAGTCTCCTGTATACCATTGAAAGCAGCGATGAAGCTTCACTGGAAGAGATCCGCAGGGAGATGATCGACGGTGGGTATATTCGCGAAAAAACAAAGGGACGTAAAAAAGGTGAAAAATCGCCCCGGCCGCTCAGTTTCAAAACCTCATCGGGATACACCGTGCTGGTAGGTAAAAACAACCGGCAGAACGATTACATAACTTTTAAGGCTGCCGTGCGAAGTGATACCTGGTTTCACGTGCGCCAGCTGCCGGGAAGCCATGTCGTTTTAAAAGAAGCTCCATATCCACCGCCGCCGGATGATGTCGAGGAAGCGGCTTTCCTGGCCGCATATTTCAGCAAAGGCAGGAACAGCAGTGCCGCCGCGGTAGACTATACCGAAGTACGCCACGTGCGGCGCAGGCCCGGAGGGAAACCGGGGTTTGTGTTTTACGAGAATTATGAAACGATCACCGTCAACCCACAAAACGAGAGGATGCAAAGCTTTTTCAAACTTCAGAATATATAATTAACTAACCTGCCCCGAAATTATTTTTAGTCCTTCTGTGAATTCCTCCGGCAGGGGAACCGAAATATCGAGATTTTCTCCAGTGCGCGGGTAGCCGAACGTAATCCGGCGGGCATGGAGGGCGTGAGGTGCGGCCAACCCGGGGGGTAGATCACTGTAATCTTTCCTGCCGTAGGCAGTATCGCCGGCCACCGGGTGGCCGATATGTGACATATGGACTCGAATCTGGTGGGTGCGCCCTGTTTCCAGCCTTAACTGCACCAGGGTGTAGCGCGTAAAATACTTTAAAACGCGGTAATGGGTCACCGCTTCTCTCCCTCCGGCAACTACCGCCATCTTCTTGCGGTGGCGGGGATGGCGAGCTACCGGCGCTTCAATGCGACCTTTTTCAGGCTCGACCCTCCCGCAGACCAGGGCAATATATTCCCGCTTGAGCTTCTTTGTTTTCAGCTGTCCAGAAAGGGACCTGTGGGCAAAATCGTTTTTGGCCACGATCAGCAAGCCGGAAGTGTTCTTGTCCAGGCGGTGCACAATGCCGGGGCGCTTTACTCCGCCGATACCGGACAGATCACTGCAGTGATACAGGAGGGCATTGACCAGGGTTCCGCCGGTATGTCCCGGGGCGGGGTGGACAACCATACCGCGCGGTTTGTTCACCACCAAAAGGTCTTCGTCCTCATAAACAATATCGAGCCGGATTCTTTCCGGTTCGATTGATGTTTCCTTTGGAGGTAGCATACTCGCCAGGATTTGATCACCGCTTTTCAGGCGGTAATTCTTGTCAGGGCAACTAACCCGGTTTACTTGCACCAGGCCTTCTTCAATCAATTTTTGTGCCCGGGAGCGGGAAAGTTCAGCCGCTCGATCGGCCAGGAAAGTGTCCAGGCGGAGCCCCACATCGTCAGGGCCGGCATTTAAGACAATGTTTGAAGCACGGGAATTTGCGGGCTTCATTGCTCATCGCTCTTCTTTCCGTCTTTTCTTTCTTTTTTTGCAGGACCGTTTTTGTTTTTTTGCTTTGTATCCTCCGGCAGGACCAAAGTAAAAACGGCAAAAACGGCCAGGGCGGCTATGACTGTTCCCAAACTAAAAATCTGGGCCTGCGTTAGGCCGAGCCAAACTGCCTCTTCATAACGGAAAAACTCGGTTGTAAAGCGCAGCAGGCCGTAAAAGCCGAAAAAGGCAATCAGCATAAAGCCGACAAACGGCCGCCTGGGACGGAGCTGTTTAAGTATAACAAAAATGAGCACCGCCAGGATGGCAGCGTAAAGCTGGACCGGGTGGCGCAAAACGTCATCGGCCATGCTCGCCGGCATAGCCCACGGCAGGTCGGATTCTCTGCCGTAGCAGCAGCCGTTCAAAAAGCAACCGATTCTGCCAAAGGCATAGCCCAGGGCCAGGTAGGGAGCCAGCAGATCGGCCATCTTTAAAAAACCGGTCTTTCGCCAGCTGCTCCAGAGCAGCAGGACAAGAACCCCGAGCAGAAACCCCCCGTAAAAGGAGAGTCCTTCAAACTGGGCAAAGAATATTTCCGTCAGGTTGACCCTGTAATAATCCCAGTTCAACATGACATAAAGAAGGCGGGCGCCAAGCAGGCCGGCCACCATAGTGGCAACCACCGATTCCAGGACGTGGTCAGGGTTTAAATTTTCTTTCGGCGCTTCCCGGTATGTCAGCACCGCTGCGACCAGCACACCAATAGCGATCATTAATCCGTAAGAATGGATGGTCAGATTTCCTATGCTGAATAGCTCTGGATACAAAGGCTCAGCTCCTCTCATCTTTCAATTCAAAATCACGCCAGAATGCTATAAGAAAAATCCCTATACCGATAACTATGGCCGAATCAGCCAGGTTAAAAACGGGAGGCCAGATCGTAAAATCGATAAAATCGATCACATATCCTTCCCTGATCCTGTCGAGCAAGTTCCCCAGGGCCCCGCCCAGCTGGAGGGCCAGACCAAACCGCAGCCACTTATGATTTTCGGATAAAATGCGGTAATAGTAAAGGATAAAAATCACTACCACCACGGTAATGACTACAAAGAAAGCGGTCTGGTAGGGAAGCATGCCGAAAGCCGCTCCGGGATTGCGGACGTAGGTAACGCTGAAAAAATTTCTGATCACAGTTATGGATTGGCCCACTTCCATAAGGGAAGCGACCAGGTATTTTGAAAGCTGATCCGCAATAATCACAACAGCTGTAACAACAAAAAGGCGCAAACATCTCCCTCCAACGCTTCTTATTTTAACACAGGGCCGGTGATTGGAACAGGTTTAGCCTTGTTTATTTTTCACCCTTCAAGGCACGGCGCATTATTTTGCCCGTTGCTTTTTTAGGCGGTTCATCCCGGAATTCTAACCGGCGGAGACCCTTAAATTTGGCCGGCTTGCAAAACCTCTACACAGATAAAGAGTTGTTGTGATAATTTACCAAGTGACACTCATTATCAGCTGACAGGATACTACGTGTGGGTAAAGATTAGCCCACCGGGGAAGAGGGTCATAATATTTTCCACTGGAGGCAGTTTATAGCAGTATCCGGGCCTGTTAAATAAGGATTAACAGGTGTTAGCCCTTAACCCTTAAGGTCAGCGAAAAATTGGCAAGATTTTTTTAAGTGACCTCGCAAACGCTGAACTACAAAGAGTTTAATAAAAGCCATGTAACTACTCAGGCCTAACCCGCTATGCCATAGGGGACGGTTCCATCGTTTTCCATAATAGAAGTCAGAGGCCAGAACCCGGATTTGTAGGAACGCTCGAACCGTCCCCATGGCACCGCTTTTCACTCAACAAGGACAATAGACTGAGTAGTTACAAGGCCATTTTGAAATCCAACTTTTATGGCACCGGCTTGTCCGGGTCGGGGTTGCCGGTAATCCTTCACTGTCCGGAGCAAACCCTACAGGTTGTTCACCACTTCGCTGCAGCGGGGACAAAGTTCTTCATCAGAATCAGCGTAGATCCAGCAGCGCGGGCACTTGTGCCCGCCGGTTTTCTCAATCAAAATATTTACCGGGTAGCGCTGGCCTTTTAAAGATTCAACCGGGGCTCTATCTCTTCCCTGTTCCAGGTTCGCCGAAGAAACAATAAAAAGCATAGGCAGTTGATCGGCATAATCCTTTAACTGCCCGTATGCCGGTTCATCAGCCCAAACGGTGACCCTGGCTTCCAGGGAGCCGCCAATTGTCTTTTCATTGCGGGCTTGTTCCAGGGCCCAGGTAACTTCGTCGCGCACCTCGAGGAGAGACTGCCAGCGGCGGCCCAGTTCTTTATTGTCCCACTCCGGTTTAAACTCGGGCCAATCGGCCAGCTGGACACTTTTCTGCCGACTCCCGGGCAGATGCTGCCAGAGCTCCTCTGAAGTAAAAGTGAGAATTGGCGCCATCATTATAACCAGGTGTTCGAGGATACTCATCAGGGCTGTCTGGGCCGAGCGGCGGCCCGGATCGTCAGCTGCCGAACAGTAAAGCCGATCTTTGATCACGTCGAGATAAAAATTGCTCATGTCAACAACGCAGAAATTATGAAGGGCGTGGAAAAACTGGTGGTATTCATACCTTTCATAGGCCCCGGATATTTTCTGCACCAGCCCGTTTAACCTGTAAAGGGCCCAGCGATCCAGCTCTTCCATGGACCGGTAATCAACGGCGTTGGCATCCGGGTCAAAATCATAACAACTGCCCAGCATAAACCGGGTGGTGTTGCGAATCTTGCGGTAAACTTCGATCAGCTGTTTGAGAATATCCTTGGACAGGTGAACATCGTGGGTAAAATCAGCCGAGGAAACCCAAAGCCTCAGTATATCCGCCCCATATTGCCTGATAATTTCCTCGGGAGCGATAACATTACCCATAGATTTGGACATTTTTCTTCCTTCACCATCGACTACCCAGCCATGGCTGATGACTTCCCGGTAAGGCGGTTCTCCCCTGGTGGCCACCGCGGTGAGCAGGGAAGAATGGAACCAGCCGCGGTACTGATCGCTTCCTTCCAGGTAAAGATCGGACGGCCAGCGCAGTTCCGGACGGGGTTCCAGGACGGCATCATGACTGGATCCGGAATCAAACCAGACATCCATGGTGTCTTTCTCCTTGCGGAATTCGGAGTGGCCGCAATCCGGGCAGCTGAACCCTGCGGGCAGGATCTCTTCCGCTTCCCGGGCAAACCAGGCGTCCGAGCCTTCACGGGAAAAGAGGTCACTGACCGCTTCGATGGTCTGCTCACTGATTACCGGTTCGCTGCAGGCAGTGCAGTAAAATATCGGGATCGGCACTCCCCAGACTCTCTGGCGGGAAATACACCAGTCCTGCCTTTCGGCGATCATATTGTAAATACGCTCTTCGCCCCAGGATGGAGTCCATTTTACACTGTTAATTGCCCTCAAGGCATCCCGGCGGAAACCTTCGATCGAAGCAAACCACTGCTCGGTCGCCCGGTAAAGCACCGGCTGTTTGCAGCGCCAGCAATTTGGATACTGGTGTTCAAAGGGTATGGATTTTATTAGGGCTCCTTCACTTTCCAGATCTTTAATTACCGCTTCTCCGCCCTCGTCATAGCGCAGGCCCGAGTAGCGGCCGGCTTCATCGGTAAAATAACCGCTGTCGTCCAGGGGGCTCAGTACCGGAAGATCGTTTTCTTTGCCGACGGCGAAGTCTTCGTGGCCGTGGCCGGGCGCGGTATGGACACAGCCGGTCCCCTGTTCCAGGGTTACATGTTCGCTTGTGACCAGAATCGATTCACGATCGTAAAGCGGGTGCCGACAGCGCATTCCGGCCAGCTCACTGCCTTTAAAGCGTTTTAATACCGGCCAGGGCTCTTCAGCTCCGGCTATCCGGGACACCTCTTCTAGTAATCCTTCAGCCAGCAGGTACTGTTCGGATCCGGCATCAACCAGCACATAATCCAGGTCTTCATGCACGGCAATGGCCAGGTTTGCCGGAATTGTCCAGGCGGTGGTGGTCCAGATCAGGCAGTAGCGGTTAGCGGTTCCGCCCAGCAAACCGCGGTCGTCATCGAGGGGAAATTTGACGTAAATCGAAGCGGATACCTTGTTGGCGTACTCTATTTCGGCCTCGGCAAGAGCCGTTTCGCAGGAGGCGCACCAGTAAACCGGGCGCATGCCTTTATAGATGTAACCCCTCTCGGCCATAGTCCCGAAAACCTTGATCTGCCGTCCTTCAAAGGAGGGTGCCAGGGTCAAATAGGGATTTTCCCAATCGCCGCGGACACCGAGACGTTTAAACTGGTTTTTTTGCACATCCACATATTTCAACGCATAATCACGGCACATACGCCGGAAATCCAGGTCGGAGATTTCCTTGCGGTTGATTTTTTTTGTTTTGATGATCTGGTGTTCAATGGGCAAACCGTGAGTATCCCAGCCGGGCACATAGGGGCACTTAAACCCGCGCATGGTTTTATACTTGTTGATTATATCTTTGATAACCTTGTTCATGGCGGTGCCCATGTGGATATCGCCATTGGCATAAGGCGGACCGTCATGCAAGATATATAGCGGCGCTTCTTCCCGGTTTTCCAAAGCCAAACGGTTAATCTCCATTTGGTCCCAGTGGTCGAGTATCTCAGGTTCGCGGTTGGGCAGGTTTGCCCGCATGGGGAATTTTGTTTGAGGCAGGTTTAATGTGTCCCTGTAGTCCATCATTACCTCTCCTTCGTTGTAATTAAGTTGCCCCGGCCCGGGGCCTTGCTATGCAGCCGGCAAATATAAAACCTCTCATGAACGAATGGCCCATAAAAAAGCAGTTCGGCAGAATTCCGAATGATCATGGCGATCCGGCCGGTGCTTCAGCGGACCATAAAAAAACTCGCCCCCAAGGGGCGAGATTTCTCCCGCGGTACCACCCTTTTGACCTTGCAGAGGTTATACAAGGCCACTCATTTGATAACAGCCTGTAACGGAGGCTTCCGCCCGCGCCTACTCTTTCCTTGAGGAAATTTGGGGCGGGAGCTCCCGGGTGATTTGCAGTGGATTACTTAGCCGGACTCTCACCTTAAACCGGCTCTCTGGATAAGTTTATCTTCCACCTTAGTGTCCCGTTCACAGCCTGTGGGCAAAATTTTAGCACGTTCGCCTTCCAAAATCAATACCGGGACCTGAGTTTCTTAAAACTCGGGCTCCCTTCCAATATCTTCATCACCTTCGTCCCCTTCGTCAAATTCAAGATCCTGTCCGGTTTCAAAGCCGGTTTCGGGTTCACGCTCAGGCTCGGGCCCATATTCAGGTTCAGGCTCCAAATCATGTTCCGGTTCATAGCCGGGGGCAGGTTCATGATCCGGTTTCGATTCTTTTAGGCTTTGCTCTTTAGGGCTGGTATCGATCCAGTCTTCACTTTCCAGGGCGGCAATCTGAGCCTCGAGAAAAGAGCGAAACCGAATTTTGAAAACATGGGCCTGTTTAAAGAGTTCTTCCTGTTCACTTAATACTTTCCTGGCGCGATGGCGAGCGTCTTCATAGATCTTCTGGGCTTCTCTTTCCGCTTCACGCCTGAGCAGGTCGGCCTCACGCTTGGCATTGTGCTTGACTTCTTCGGCCGTCTCCTGGGCCACAACAATAGCGTTGTGCATGGTTTCTTCCATCTTATGATAACCCTTGTTTTGTTCTTGCAGTTGGCTTACCTGTTCTTTAAGATCCGAGTTTTCACGGAGCAAATTTTCGAGATCTTTGGCCACCCGATCCAAAAATTCATCCACATCTTCAATGTCATAACCACGGAATCCCCGTTCAAATTCTTTATTTTGTATATCCAGCGGGGTAATACTCATTTGCAATCCTCCCTTGTCTGCTAAGCAGAATTTACAAAAATCCACGGCGTGATATAGCCCTGCCGTGGCCATACTGCCGTTTATCACGGCCATTTTTCGACAATTAATCTACTATTCCTGCCTGTTTAGCTATATTTTTTCACTTTTAGGCGGATTCTACCTTTACGGGTCTCTCCTTCCACGGTGTAAATCTGCAGGCGCCCCCGGCCCTTCAAGGAAACCTGATCGCCTTCCTTCAACTGCAAAGACGGAGAGTCAACTGATCGCCAGTTTACTTTTACCAACCCCCCTTTAACCAGGCGAACTACCCTGGATCTGGAAATGCCAAATCCAAGCGAAAGGACTGAATCAACCCGCAGGCTGGCGACGGTTCCTTTGATCTCTTTCCCGTTTTCGCGGGTCAGGGGCAGTTGGCCGGGGTCAACAACTGAACAACTGACCGGCGTGGTGCCCACCCGGTTAAGATTGGCGCAAATATAGTCCGCCTTAGATTCCATAACCATTATAGCCGCTCCTCCATCTTCATCCCGGAACATCACGATATCGCCAACCTGGTCCCGCCTCAAACCAAGGGCCAACACAGCGCCCAGCAGATCACGATGACCGATGCCGTTATTTTCGGCAGACCATTTTACCAGGACAGCGGTAACCGGCGGAAGGTTCCCTTTAAGCTGATTAGGAAATATGTAGAGCACATTTCGTTCCGCTTCTGGATAGCCGCCGTAAACAGTGTAGGAGAGCCCCCGGTTATTTTGCAGGACCGACTCGGCCAGCTCCAGCTGACGCGGGTCTAAAAAAGCGGTACAATAAGTACTGCTGCCTCCCAGTTCTTCGAGTTTGCGGATAAAATGCTGCTGCCATTGTTTTTCTCCTTCAGATAAAGGGGTCGTCGAACCCATTAATACCCTCCAGTAAGGAAAATATTTTGTAACTACTCAGGCCTGGCCCGCTAAGCCACAGGGGACGGTTCCATCGTTTTCCCTTCGGCCTTCGCTGCGCTCAGGAACGCTCGAACCGTCCCCATGGCAACGCTTTTCACTCAACAAGGACAACAGACTGAGTAGTTACAATTTTTTTCCCTGTATCAGTCGGATGACTAAAAGTAAACATACCGGTAAATTAACGACTGGGCAATTCTCAGCAGAATTAGCAGCACTATGGGAGAAAGATCCAGTGAGCCCATGCCCATCCTTACCGACGGGATAACCCGGCGCAGGGGCTCCAGCAGCGGTTCAGTCAAGATATAAAAAATGCGAAATATTGTCTGGAAGGTTGGGTTCCCTCCCCCGCCTATCATAAACCAGGACATAATAATCCTGCCAAAAATGATGATGTAGTACAGCTGGATAAAAAAGAGTAAGCTTTCTGCTACCAACCTGATTGTTATTCACCTGCCTTAATTTAAATTGGATCCGTCCGGCTTGCAACATCTCCTATAGATAAAGAGTTGTTGTAATAATTGTCAAATTACGCTCTTAATATGTTGGCAGGGCACTAGTCAAAGAGAGCGCCGCCGATCCGGACCATGGTCGCTCCTTCTTCAACCGCAACAGTATAGTCGTTGGTCATACCCATCGAAAGCTCCTTCAGTTCGCTGTGGCCCTTTGCATTCTTTTCACGCAACCTACGCAGCTCCCTGAAATACGGTCGCACCTCCTCAGGATCGTCGACGTAAGGGGCCATGGTCATTAATCCCCGCACCTTGATGCGATCAAAAGACCTGAGCTCGGCCAGAAAATCTGCCAGTTCTGCGGGAGCAAGCCCATGCTTGCTTTCCTCCCCGGCAACGTTTAACTGAATGAGAGTTTGCACCGTAGTATCAAACCTTTCCGCACAGCGCTGCAGGGCCCGGGCCAGGGACAGGCGGTCAAGCGAATGGATCAGCGAGTAGAAAGGAAGAACATTTTTTGCCTTGTTGGACTGGAGATGCCCGATAAAATGCCATGTTAAACCGGGCATACTTTCAACTTTACCGGCCCCCTCCTGGACCCTGTTTTCTCCAAAATCGGTAATTCCAAGGGTGGCGGCACGGCGCACCGCTTCAATACCGACATACTTGGTAACAGCAATCAATTTAACCGATTCCGGGGAGCGCCCCGAACGCCTGGCACTCTCTTTTATATTCATTAGCACCTTTTTATAGTTTTCCTCAAGCATTGGCCTTTTCCTCTCTGAAACTAAAAGTGCAGTCCCTGCAGTCTCCGGTGCCCCGGCGGTTAAGTTTGTTCTGTTTTTAATTCTCAGCTGTTGCAACCCGGCGCTCACCGGGCAACAGTTTAGTTTAGCCGCTGGCCTTCTTCGACCAGATCGGGTCGGGATATTACCAGGCTGTACCTGTCCAACCCCTCGACCAGGGTTTTTTCTCCCCGTCTCTCTATGACAGTGACGGGCTCGAATACAACCCGGCCGCCCTTGTTCAGGTAAACCCCGGTCAATCCGTCTTTTTTAACAACCGCTTCTGCAGGGATTATTATACCTTCCTGCCTCCGGTAGAGTAAAGAAGCTTCAGCCCAGCGAACCTGCTCGAAGCCGCTGATCTGCCTGTCTATACGGTAAGTTAGGTGCACCTCCTGAGACGATTCATCGATTTCGAAATGATAGAGGTCGGCCCGAACTTTTTCTTCAGGGGCGAACTTAAACTCGATGTCAACCCGGTTGTACCCAGTCAATTCACGCCCGGGGTGCAAGGGCAAAACAAGGTTAAAAAACCACTCCCAGTTATTGACTATTTTAAGCAAAGGCCCGCCCGCTTCGACCAGCTCACCTTCTTCTATAAACTTTCCTTCCGGCATGTTTTCCAGGTAAGCTTCTTCTGTCATGTGAACCGGTTCGTTGTAGCCTTCCCAACCGTCAATATAATATGATAAAAGGCCGGACTGTTCGTTGTAAAAAGTAATTATTTCTTCAAAAGCCGTTGATTTCACTATTTCGTTTTCCGGTCCATGCTCATCGTCACCAGGTAAATCTTCCCGCTCCTCACCTTCCGGATCGCCGGCAGGACCATGATCATCGTCGTTTTCCCGGTTGAAGAAACCCTGCCAGTGGTCGGCAAACTGCTTCCACAAATCATCGGCTTTATCGTCTCCGGATTCTTTAAGCTCTTCTATTTTTTCTTTGGGGAGCACACCAAAAACTGCCAGTTCTGTCCCGGCAGGAATACGATCGCCGGGAGAAGTCAGCTTTAATACCATGCCGGAAGAAGGCGCCCTGATTATTTTTTCCCGCCTGGTGATTAAGCCTGCGGCTTCAGTTTTGTGTTCCAAAACACCTTTTTCAGCTTCCACTATCTGCAAGCGCCAGGCCAGGAACTGTTCTCCGAGCCAGTGATAGCCGAGCTGGGCAATCAACACCAGGGCCAGCAGTAAGAAAACATAAAAAACCAGGGCCTGTTTAAGCCTGGTGAAGCTAAAGCGGCGGCCACCACCCGGTAAAACCGTAAACTGCTGTTTGCTGCGTTTTGGGCGCTTTTTTTTCAAACTGCCCTGCCCCCTCCAGTATTGTTTATGGAAATAAAGCCGATCATCCTGCCGGTCATACCCCGGTCGCGCCGGTACGAATAAAATAAATCAGGCCGGCAGGCTGTACAACAGTTGGCGGTAGCGAGGTTCTCTTCCCTGATCCCGACCCCAAGGAGTTGTGCCTGATTGATCGCAGCAAGATCAAGGTGCCGGCCGCCCCGCTCCGAAGGTTCCAGAAAAGCGGGATTGTCCCAACCTCCATTGATAAATTGTTCAGCCACCGCCCGGTCCACCACATAGCAATTGCGGCAGATAGCCGGGCTGAGGGCGGCTTTCAAAGAATCCGGGGACAGCGCAAAATGATCCTGAATCAACCGGACCACCTTTTCTGCTATGCCTTCCAGCGTACCCCGCCAGCCGGCATGAGCCAGGGCTGCCAGCGGTTTTTGATTGGAAGCATAATATATCAGCATACAGTCGGCCGAATATGCCGCCAGCGGCAGACCGGGTTCGATGGTTATTAAGGCATCACAGCGCCTGTAAGCTGTGCCCGGCAGGGCCCCCTGGCCGCGGTCCGCTTTATTTACCGGAGCGATATCAGCCCCGTGGATCTGGATCGTCGAAACGATTTCCCTGTAGTCGTAATTAAACAGGGCGAAGAAGCGGCGCCTGTTTTCAAGCACAT
Organism: Syntrophomonadaceae bacterium; assembly: GCA_003551865.1. Next base: position 5,249 of record PUNU01000241.1, on the reverse strand, counting down.
TTTTTTCCTCGTCCCCGGTATGGAACGATGTGTTAAGAGAAGCATGATGACCGCTGCTGCAGCCGCCAACTCTGGTGGAAAAAGCATGGTCGACCAGGCCCGCACATTCAAGCAGAGGCGCCTGCAGGTATTTTATCCCGCTTTTCCGGTGGAGCTGGAAACCCTCGTCCTTAAGAGACACCTTTAACCCTCCAGGTGCAGGCCCATTCAACAGGCCGGCCCACAGCCAGGGAACGGGACAGGTCTATGATGCGCTGGTTGCGAGAACCGCGGTAAGGCAGGGTGATATCTTCCTCGGCGGATATAAAAGGGCCGTCAACCAGCAGCCACCCCGCTTCGAGCAGGCGGCTGATGCTTCGATCGTTTCTGCTTTTGATCAGGAGCTCCTCAAAAGTGTAACCGCTGTAGAGTACGAGATTCAGGTCCCGCCGCACTATTTCAGCTGCCAGGGCTGCTGCGGGAGCCGCCTGCTCGAAGGGCTCGCCCCCGGAAATGGTTACACCGTCCAGACCCCGGCAGTAGTGATCGATAAGCTCGACCAGCCGTTCGAGGAATATTTCATCGCCGCCCAGGGGGGTGTGCGTTTCAGGGTTATGACACCCCGGGCAGCGATGTGAGCAACCCTGGAAATATATAGCCAGGCGGACTCCCGGCCCATCCACTATACTGTCAGCCTGGAAACCGGCCAGCCTTACTTTCATCTGTTATCACGGGGCACGAAATGCACCCGCCTGTCCTTCAGTTCATTTACTTTCGCATCATTGAAGCGCTCGTCTGTCGAAAGATACCCGGTTATGCGGCGGATTCGCCTGATAGCGGTACTGCCGCAGTGAGGACATTCCCGGTTAAATACGCCGCTTTGGGCACAGGATTCACACTCATCAAGCGGAAAATTAATCCCGCCGTAACCGACATCCGAAGCGGCCATGTGGCGAACGATACGGTCAACTGCTTCCAGGTTATGCAGGGGCGGAGCTTCGAGTTCGGTGTAGCTGATATGACCGGCATTGCAGTACCGGTGGAAATTCCCCTCGGCGGATATTTTATCAAATATGGACATGGCATAGTAAACCGGAATGTGGAACGAATTGGTGTAGTAGTCCTTGTCGGTAATTCCGGGGATAATTCCATAACGCTGCCGGTCCATGGGCACAAACCGGCCGGCCAACCCCTCGGCCGGAGTGGCCACCAGGACGATATTCAGGTCGTACTCGTCGGAGTAACTGTCCGTCCGGCGCCGCATGTGGTCGACAATTTTCAACCCCATTTCCAGGGCTTCGCTGTCTTCGCCGTGATGTTTGCCAAGCAGAAGCTGGACCGTTTCAGCCAGGCCGATAAAACCAACGGCCAGGGTACCGTGCTTGATAACTTCCCGGATGGAGTCCTCAGGCCTAAGTTGACCTGAACCAAGATAAAGTTTTTGCCCCATCAAGAAGGGCAGATCCCGCGCCTGCAAACGGGAAAGCACTTCGAAACGATGCAGCAGCTGGCGGGCGGCAAGGCGCATCAACCGATCAAGTTCGACAAAGAAAAGGTCTTCGCGGCCGCGGCATTCAAAAGCAACCCGGGGCAGGTTGAGAGTAACCGGAGCTATGTTCCCCCGACCGGCCGAAACTTCCGGACCGTGTCGGTTGGCGATAACGCGGGTCCGGCAGCCCATATAAGACACTTCGTCACCGTAACTGCGGTTGAAAGTGGTGTCCATAAAGCTAAAAGTTGGGTTCATCCGCCGGGCGACGACCTCCAGGGCCAACTGGTAGAGATCGTAATTGGTGTCCCGGGGGTTCAAATTCACCCCTTCCTTGATTCTAAATACCAGGTTGGGGAAGATCGGGGTTTCACCGTGCCCCAGGCCTCTTTTAAAAGCCTCGAGCACGGCCCGGGTAACCATGCGTCCCTCCTCGGAGGTGTCAGTGCCCATGTTTAGAGAACTGAAAGGTACTTGTGCACCGGCGCGGGAGTGCATAGTATTAAGGTTGTATATCAGGCCTTCCATAGCCTGGTATACCGCTTCATAATCAGGCTTGTTTTTCAGCTCCCGGATCACTTCACCCAGGCTGCGATCAAAGTGGGGAAAGCTCTGCCCGCCGAACATGTCGTTCTGGTTGCTCTGCAGTATGATGGCTGCCTGTGCAGCAGCCGAAGCGATGCGTTTTGGAGGACGGATATACCCGTAGCCGGTATTAAACCCCTCCCTGAGCAGGCAGGAAAGATCGATCTGCAGACAGTTCAGGGTTTTGCTGTAGTAGTCAAGATCATGAATATGCAGGGCTCCTGCCTCGTGAGCGGCTGCATATTCTTCCGGAATCAGGTTGCTTAAATAGTATTTTTTGCTTGCGGCCATGGCGATCTGCAGCATTTTGGCCGATGGGGAATTGCCGACGTTGGCGTTTTCACGGTTGGTTTCAACCAGGATATCTTTAACCACGTCCATCAATTCCGATTTTCCTTCCCGGATCCGAGTGCGCCGATCGCGATAAAGAATGTAGGCTTTGGCGGTGCGGGCGTGGCCGTTTTCAATTAAAGCCACCTCTACGGCATCCTGTACTTCCTCGACCGTTGGGCTCACCCCGGCAGGCGTGGTCTGCTTGAGGTTTTTGATTACCTGCACAGTCAGGTTTTCAGCAATACTGCGGTCACTTCCCCCCACCGCTTTTGCCGCTTTAAATATTGCCTCGGTAATTTTTTCCGCATCGAAGGAAACAACCCTGCCGTCGCGCTTGCGAATTTCCGTAAAGACAGTTACCTTCTTCAGGCTGTTTTCAGTTTTGGCCGTTGCTCCGCCATCGTTCAATGAAATACCCTCCCCATTTAAAAAATAGATACTGGAAATTATAAGCCGGCTGATACAGTTTGGAAACAAAGCTTTCTCAACGTTTTTCTGTTCCAAATCCTTAAGCACTGGTTGTCAATCTGTTTCGTGTTCTTTTTGTTCCCGGCTTGTTTCCTTAAGGCTTTTTTTCTCCTCAAGCATATCCTCCAGCTCGGCCTTAAATGCTTCAACATCAGGAAACTGGCGAAATACAGAGGCAAAACGCACATAGGCGACTTCGTCTATAGTGCGCAGTTTTTTTAAAATTATATCACCGATCCGATCCGCGGGAACTTCCTTTACATATCTGCTGCGCAGTTCCTGTTCCAGGTTTTGCACCAGTTCTTCCCAGTGGGAAAGCGGTATGTTACGTTTCTGGCCGGCTAAAAGAAGGCCTTTTAAAATTTTGCCGGGATCGAACAACTCCCTGCGGCCGTCACGCTTGATAACCACGATCGGTTCTTCTTCGGTTTTTTCCATGGTGGTAAAACGGTTGGAGCATTCCATGCATTGGCGCCGCCGCCTGATGGCAGATGAGTCCTGCGTGGAGCGGGAATCCAGAACTCTTGTATCCATTTCGCCGCAGTAGGGGCATTTCATAAAAAGCTCACCCTCACAATATATTGCGTTTTAACTATTATAGACTACAATATATTGTGTGTAAAGGGCTTTTTTGATTTTTTTTAACTACTCAGGCCTAACCCGCTATGCCATAGGGGACGGTTCCATCGTTGTTCTCTAGCGGGAAGCAGGGCGCTTTTTCACCCTCACCCCGACCCTCTCCCCTCAAGGGAGAGGGGATTGTGTTAACCCTCTCCCTTTTCCTTCAACCTTCGCTGCGCTCAGGAACGCTCGAACCTTTTCCATGGCGCCGCTAATTTCCGGACACTGCACTGTAGTGTTAGAAAATGGCCCGATACTCAGCTTCTCTCCAAATATCGGGCCCTTAGTGCCAGTCGCCCGGCATTGCTGCCGGCCCTGCTCTCTATTCGTTCACGATTTTGTCTTCACCTTCAGACTGCTGCTGCCAGCGGAACCAGGCCGGAGCGTCGATGTTTTCTCCGCGGGCATAAGCACTGCCGCCAACTGCAGCCAGGGTGGGTTTGAAGCCCTGCTGCCTGGCTTTAAACCCGGTGGCAATAACAGTTACCCGCACCTGGTCCTGGCAGTTTTCATCAATAACCGCTCCGAAAATGATGTTGGCATCGGGGTCGGCGTGGCCGGCCACTATTTCCGCCGCCTCGTGCACCTCGTAGAGCCCAAGGTCGGTGCCGCCGGTGACGTTAATCAGTACTCCCCTGGCTCCTTCAATTGAAGTCTCCAGCAGGGGACTGTTGGTGGCCGCCTTGGCGGCCTCAACGGTACGGTTTTCCCCGCTGCCCTGGCCTACGCCCATCAGGGCGGGGCCGGTTTCGGCCATGATTGTGCGGACATCGGCAAAATCAAGGTTTATCAACCCCGGCACTGCAATTAAGTCCGAAATGCCCTGCACGCCCTGCCTGAGAACATCGTCCGCTACCCGGAATGCTTCCAGGATAGGGGTTTTCTTCTCTACAACCTGCAGGAGGCGATCATTGGGGATGGTAATCAGGGTGTCAACTTTTTCCCTTAAGGAAGAAATGCCTTCTTCGGCCTGCTGTTTGCGTTTTTTGCCTTCGAAGGAAAACGGCTTGGTTACCACACCTACAGTCAGGGCGCCGATCTTTTGCGCTATCTCAGCAATAATTGCTGCAGCACCAGTGCCGGTGCCACCACCCATACCGGCGGTGATGAAAACCATATCCGCCCCTTTGAGCATGGCTTCGATACCGTCACGGCTTTCTTCAGCGGCCTTGTAGCCGATTTCCGGGTTGGCCCCGGCGCCGAGCCCCTTGGTCAGCTGTTCACCAATCTGCAGTTTGGTCCCGGCATTTGCCAGGTAGAGGGCCTGGGCGTCAGTATTAACCGCACAAAATTCGACTCCCTGCAGTCCTGCAGCTATCATACGATTTACTGCATTACTGCCTCCTCCACCTATTCCCACTACTTTTATCGATGCATACTGTTCCATTTCAATATCAAACTCAATCATTAAAAGCACCTCCCAAAAATGGCATGCTCATTTAGTCAATAATGTCATTTATCCAATCCTTAAAACGCTGCCAAAGGCTTGGCATACGCTTTTTCGACGGTCTTCCCCGTTCCTGGAGGTATAATCTGGGCTGGTGGTGCTGCACATAATAAAGCAGGCCGACCACCGTAGAGTAAACCGGGTTTTGAATACCGACCATTTCTAAATCAGCAGGCCTGACCTGATCAGTTTCAAAGAACTGGCGAGCCACCTCGGTTACTCCTTTAAGAGAAGATACCCCGCCGCGTAAAACTGCTCCGGCCGGCGGCAAGTACGGCCAGCCCATTTTAATCATTTCTTCCTTGGTTATTTGAAAAATCTCCTGGA
>PUNU01000178.1 GCA_003551865.1 Syntrophomonadaceae bacterium | reverse complement strand
TACAGAGAAAGAAGGGATCAGACTTGGAGCTGCCGTATCAACCTGGCATTGCCGGTTTAACCTGGGGCCATTTGATTCTTATTATAGTGGGCCTGGGATTTATCTACCTGGCGATTAAAAAGAACTGGGAACCGTATGAGCTTTTACCGATCGGGGTGGGGATGATCCTGGCCAACCTGCCGTTTACCGGTTTACTCGTGGAGCCCGGGCCGGGATTGGCCCCCGGCGAGGCGGGGCTTTTGGGCATACTGCGTTATTACGGCATATTTCACTTTGCCATTTTACCGCAGCTGATCTTTTTAGGCCTGGGGGCGATGACCGACTTTGGCCCTCTGTTGGCGGACCGCAAGGGTTTTTTCCTGGGGGTAGCGGCCCAGTTTGGCATTGTGGTTGCTTTTTTTGGTGCTTTATTTTTGGGTTTGTATGGCATTGCCGACTTTGGGATCAAAGAGGCGGCCTCGATTGCCATTATCGGCGGGGCCGACGGGCCGACCACCATCTATATCACGGCCATTTTAGCGCCGCATTTGCTGGGCATTACCGCGGTGTCGGCCTATTCCTATATGGCCATGGTGGCTATCATCCAGCCGCCGATCATTAAGGCCTTGACTACGAAAAAAGAAAGGCAGATCTACATGAAACCCCAGCTTCGGCAGGTATCGCGGCTGGAAAAAATCATGTTTCCCATCCTGCTGCTGGTGGTGGTCTGTTTGCTTGTGCCCCGCGCAGCACCCCTGGTGGGGATGTTTGCCTTCGGCAACCTTTTGCGGGAGAGCGGGGTGGTGGAACGGCTTTCCCAGACTGCCCAGACCTCTTTAATAGACATTATCACTATTGTGCTGATGCTCAGCATCGGGGCTTCTCTGCCGGCGGAGCTGGTGCTGCAGCGGGAAACGCTGATGGTTTTGGCCCTGGGCTTTATAGCTTTTTCCTTTGCCACTGTCGGCGGAGTGCTGGTGGGCAAGCTGATAGCGAAGATTTCGAAAGAACCCTTCAACCCGATTTTGGGCGCCGCCGGGGTTTCGGCCGTGCCGATGGCAGCGCGGGTGGTCCACCACGAGGGGCTCCATGCCAACCCGGGCAACTTTTTGCTCATGCATGCCATGGGTCCCAACGTGGCCGGGGTACTCGGCTCCGCCATAGTGGCCGGAGTATTTTTGGAAATGGTTTTGCGATAAGCCCGGTGAGCTTTCAATAGCTAAAGAAGTTCCGGCGGCCCGGTTCCCTTACCAATGACCAAAAGGCGGTCGACCCACGGCGCGCCTTATAAAAAGCGCCGGGCTCTCTGCATTAGCTTTGAATGCCTGACCGGGAAGGATGTATAACCACTTTTAGTGGATTGACAAACCAGTAGTATAAGAGAAGGTGATGAAATGGACCAGGCAGTATTTAACGGTTGGACCTGGGGGCAGGCTGCAGAAGTAGCCCTGTCCGGCATGCTGACCGCTTTAACCATAATGGCCTTCATGGTAATCATATTAAGGCTGCTGCAGATAATGTCTGCCAAAGTGGATGCCAACCAGGCGGGCGCGGAGGCAGATGAGCTGCCCGCTTTGCCCGTTGAAGACACGCCACAGGAAGAATCTGCTCCCGGCCCCCGGCTTGCCGCCGCAGTATCGGCGGCCGTCTACAGCTACATGAGAGAAAAGGCCCCCGCGTATAAAGCGGGAGGGATAAAAGTTACCCGGGGCCGCCCTGATTACGGCGCCGTAAGCGCCTGGCGCATGGCCGGCCGGAGGGATTTGCTGCAAAACCGGGTTGAACTGGAAGAGATTAGGAGGAAGAAGCGACGTGAAAAAATTTAAAGTAACAGTGGACGGTCAATCCTATACCGTCGAGGTAGAAGAACTGGAAGAAAAGCCGGCTCAAGAGCCTGCCAAGGCTTCACCTGAAGAACCAGATACGCGCAGAGTAGAACACAAAGAACCCGACAAAGAGCCCGCCCCGGCCGCCAGGCCTGAAGAAAAAGAGCAAAAAGAGGTGGCCAAGCCGGTAGTCGAAGGCGGGGTAACTGAAAAGGCGCCCATGCCCGGCTCGGTTCTTGAAGTAAAAGTAAAAGAAGGAGACAAGGTTGAAGAAGGCGATGTGCTCCTGGTGCTTGAAGCGATGAAAATGGAAAACGAAATAATCGCTTCCCAGGGTGGCACCGTAACAGAGGTTATGGTCAAAAAAGGCGACACCGTAAACAGTGAGGATCCCCTGGTGACCCTGACTTAAATATTTTTAAGACAGTAACTACTCAGCTTATTTTCCTTGTTGAATGAAAAGCTGTGCCATGGGGACGGTTCGAGCGTTCCTGAGCGCGGCGAAGGCCGAAGGGAAAACGATGGAACCGTCCCCTATGGCACAGCGGGTTAGGCCTGAGTAGTTACTTGGGACAGGTAAAACTGCCGGTAATTACCGTATTATTTTTGAGAAGTGAGGTGGGGTTGTGTCTGCTGTTAGAGTTAGATTTGCCCCGAGCCCGACCGGGGAACTGCATATCGGCGGTGCCCGGACGGCACTTTTTAATTACCTCTTTGTTCGAAAAAACGGGGGCACCATGGTGCTGCGTATAGACGATACAGATCTCGAGCGCTCCCGTTCTGACTATATTGATAAACTGCTGAATGTCCTGCGTTGGTTAAACTTAGACTGGGATGAAGGGCCCTATTACCAGTCAAAGCGGCTCGAGGTATATATGGAGGAAGCCGAACGCCTGCTGGCTGAAAGCAAAGCTTACCGCTGTTACTGCAGTGTGGAAGATCTTTCAGCAGGACGCGAAGCCGCGCGCAGGGAAAACAAACCTTATTTATACCCGGGAAACTGCAGAAACCTTTCACCGGAAAGGGAGGAAGCCCTACAAAAGGAAGGAAGAGTGCCTGTATTGAGGCTATTTGCCCCCGATGAAGGAACAACAGTGGTGCGCGACCTGATCAGGGGTGAAGTAAATTTCGAAAATGCTCTCCTTGACGATTTTATCATTATAAAATCAAACGGCTTGCCCACCTATAACTTCGCCAGTGTTGTTGATGATCTGAAACTGAATATTACCCATGTAATCAGGGCGGAAGAACATTTATCCAATACACCCCGACAGCAGATCTGCGCGGTATCCCTCGGCTACAATTTGCCGCAGTACGCCCATGTGCCCATGATACTGGCCCCGGATCGCAGTAAATTGAGCAAGCGGCATGGAGCCACATCTGTTGAGGAGTTTTACTCCGAGGGCTATCTACCTGAAGCCCTGCTCAATTACCTGGCCCTGTTGGGCTGGTCTCCGGGAGGCGACGAAGAAATACTGCCCCTGGATACCATAATCAACAGGTTCACCCTTGAAAGAGTAAACAAAACTGCTGCAATTTATGACGTCAACAAGCTGACCTGGATAAACAGCCACTACATGAGGGAGTACGATCTGGATAAACTGGCTGAAGAAGCACTGCCATTTTTTCAGCAGAAAAACCTGGTCAATCCACCGCTTTCAGATCAGGATTATGAATATTTTAAACAGGTAATTGCCACCGCCAGGGAAAGGGCAAAAACTATGGTCGAGCTGGCGGATGTATCCGATTATTTCTTTAGTGAACAATTTGTATATGATGAAAAAGGGGTTCAAAAACATTTTTTAAAAAAGGAAGATACGCCTGCCCTTTTACGCAGGGTGGCCGAAAAACTGCAGGAGCTGGAGTCTTTTAATCAGGCCCGGGTAGAGGAAGCATACCGATCCCTGAGTGAAGAACTGGAAGTGTCGACCGGCCGACTGATCAATCCGACCCGCCTTGCCCTGACCGGAAAAACCGTAGGCCCGGGGGTTTTTGAAATTATGGCCCTGCTGGGGCGGAAAAAAACGGTCGAGCGGCTGAAAAAAGCGGCAGGTTATATTGAAACACAGCCAGGCGGAGCTTGATACCCGGGGAGCATTTTAAGCCGGGCTATTTATTCTTTTTTTCGTCGTAACCGCTCTTGAGCATAAAAAATAAGAAGAAAAAAATAGCGATCAAGACCAAACCGATAATCAGGTTCCACATTTAATATAACGCTCCTTAAAAAGAGTGCTTTTTGTTTTAACCATTATACAACAAGTATTGGGAAAAAAGCAGGGGATTGGACCCTGTTTTTTCAATTGTATTGTTAAAAACCGCGGGTCTGACCTTGCCAGGGCGGTTCCCGCCCGGCCAGAAACTCGTCGACCCCGGGGCCTTCCAGGCGGCGCAGGCGCCAGATACCGTAAATATAGCTTAAGACGAGAACAATAACAATCACCGGCCAGCCGAGCAGAAGGTTTGCCCAGGCCAGCCTGGTCGGGTCACCGCTGTAAAAAAGGAAAATTTGGATGGCAAGGCGGATCATGATCAGGGCCGCCCAAAAAAGGGTTACCTCCCGGTAAGCCGGTTTAACATCTTCGCGCCAGAACCAATTTAGAGGCCATCCTCGGGTTAAATGACTGGCCCAGGCAGCCAAAGGTTTGTCAATAACAATTGTGCCCAGGGCCAGCAACAAAAGCAGAGTACTGCTTATAATAGCCGGAATAAAGTAGCCGACGGCGCTCTGTGTCAGGTAAGCCAATCCCGAGGCCAGTCCGACACCTAGCAGACCGCCCAGAGCATATAAAAAGTTATGCCGGCGGATCAGGCGGATTGTGCCAAGCATTAAAGCCAGGCCGACGGCGGCAATGACAGCCGCATCCAGACCAAAAACCCCATTAACAAGGACAAAAAACAGGGGAGGAAGAATGGCGTCAAATGTTTTTCCGGAAATAACAGTTTTTAATTCCTCCAGTATTTGGTTACGATTCACAACGGGTCAAACTCCTCTTATCATATAGAATAAATAAAATTGCCGTAACTACTCAGGCCTAACCCGCTGTGCCATAGGGGACGGTTCCATCGTTTTCCCTTCGGCCTTCGCTGCGCTCAGGAACGCTCGAACCGTCCCCATGGCACAGCTTTTCATTCAACAAGG
>PUNU01000062.1 GCA_003551865.1 Syntrophomonadaceae bacterium | reverse complement strand
TAAAAGAGCAGGCTGAATATTTAAAAGCAGAACTGGCTGAGTTGGAAAACCGCATAAAAGAGCTTGAAGAGACAGAGTAACTGCTGCCTGAAGGATGTTTCCGGCCCGGCGAGTACAGCTTAACTCACCGGGCCGGGACGTCCTTTTCAATGTTTAAAGTGATTAGTCAATGAAAAGTACTGGATAAACAGACCCCACAAGGCGAGGTTTTATGATGAATATAGCGATTGCCAGTGGTAAGGGCGGCACCGGTAAGACTACAGTCGCCGTAAACTTGGCCCTGGCCTTATCTATGGAAAAATACGGTGTCCAACTGCTTGACTGCGATGTGGAAGAACCGAACGACCATCTTTTTCTAGAACCTTCTTTTAGCAGTTCATGGGAAGTAGGCATTCCGGTCCCCAGGGTGGACCTGGATAAGTGTACTTTTTGTGGACGCTGTGCCGAGGTCTGTGCATTTAATGCGCTTGCCGTTTTAAAAGACCAGGTGATGATTTTAGACGAACTCTGCCATGGCTGCGGAAGCTGCACTTATCTTTGTCCTGAAAAGGCTATTAAAGAGGTTGAACGCCCTGTTGGGGTGGTGGAAAAAGGAACCGCCTTCAGCCTTGATTTTGCCCACGGGATTCTCAATCCCGGTGAAGCTATGTCCCCGCCTTTGATTAATGCAGTAAAAAAGCTTGTTAACCCTGAAAAAATAACGATCATTGATGTTCCACCGGGGACATCCTGTCCCGTTGTTTCTGCGGTTGGCGGCTGCGATTTTTGCCTGCTGGTAACCGATCCCACCCCTTTTGGTCTAAATGATCTTGACCTGGCATACAGGATGGTATTAAAGCTGGGCCTGCCGGCCGGTGTGGTAATCAATCGCTGCGACGTGGGCGGCAGGGAGGTTGAGGATTATTGTACCGAAAATGGACTGCGTGTTCTGCAAAAAATACCTTTTGACCGTGAATTGGCCCGGCTGTACGCCGGGGGTAAACCGGTAGTCTTCCAGCTGCCGGCCTGGCGCAGCACGTTCCTCAGCCTGTTTGGCGGTATCGTTGACGCAAGGAAGGAGGCATTGCAGGGTTGAAAAAAATAACTGTAATCAGCGGGAAAGGAGGTACCGGCAAAACTTCGCTGGTCGCTTCTTTTGCCGTTTTGGCCGGCCAAAAAGCGGTTCTGGTTGACGGCGATGTCGATGCGGCTAATTTGAGCCTGATTACCGGGGCTGAGCCGCTTGAAGAACATGACTTTACAGCTTCGAAAATTGCCGTTATCGACCCCGAAAAATGTGAGAAATGCGAACTCTGCCGGGAGCTTTGCCGTTTTGAGGCTGTAACAGACGATTTCACAATAGATCATGTAGCATGTGAAGGCTGCGGCCTGTGTGCTTATGCCTGCCCCCGGCAGGCAGTAGAAATGGTGGAGAAGGTTTCAGGGTGCTGGTTTGTTTCCCAAACACCTTACGGGAAGCTTATCCATGCCCGGCTGGGCATTGCCGAAGAAAACTCGGGCAAGCTCGTTACCATTGTGCGCAATAAAGGGGAGGAAGTAGCCGAAGCCGAAAGCCGTGATATTTTGCTGATCGACGGCCCACCCGGTATCGGCTGCCCGGTTATTGCTTCCCTGACCGGAGTTGATGTCGCCCTGGTAGTTGCCGAGCCCACTATGTCGGGCATTCATGACCTGGAAAGAATTATAGCGGTCTGCCGTCACTTTGCAGTAAATGCGGCGGTATGTATCAACCGTTTTGATTTGAATGAAACCATGGCCGGAAGGATAGAACAGTACTGTCTAAAAAGCGGTGTTTCCCTGGCAGGAAAGATTCCCTATGACAAAATTTTTGTCGAAGCCGTCGTAAATGGTATTCCGGCAGTTGAATACAACGGTGCTGCGATCAAGAGGCGAATTGAAAAAATATGGAATCATATTATGTAATAGCCCGGTTGATTTAAATGCATGGTTTTGTTAAAATGTATGCAAGCAAATCGATATAAATTAAGGGAGTTACAACATGCCACGTCCATTTAAACCTCGCCGGGTCAGTGCCATGCCGCAATTTACCTATTTCAAGCCTACCGGCATTCCAATGACGGTGCTGGATGAAATAGTGCTTACAGTTGATGAATTGGAGGCCATGCGCCTTAAAGATATTGAAGAACTGGAACAGCATGAATGTGCCGCCCGGATGAACATAGCGCAGAGCACTTTCCAAAGGATTCTTGTTTCCGCCCGCAGGAAAGTTTCCCGGGCCCTGATCGAGGGCAAAGCCCTGCGAGTTCACGGCGGGGCCTTTGCTCTTGATGGGGAATTCTTCTGCCCTCGCTGCCGGAAAAGAAGAAGGGCGCGAGGAGTTCATCGTGAATTTTTCTGCCCCGAATGCAGTAGCGAGACCAGGTAAAGCTTATTCCTCCAGGTGCCGAACATGCTTTGAATAATACGACAGCCGTTATTTAAAGTTAATATCCCGGTGCCCTGTCAGCTGATACTGGACAAACTTAATTGACTGGGCACTGGATATAAGCCGGGTTGCCTCCGGTTGAATACCCCTCCTTCTTGAAAAATGCCGGCCGGTTGTTTATTTACCCTTGCCTGTTTCGCTGATCAATAATAAGCTGTAGATGATGTATAATTTATTTCTAACGGAGCAGTATTAAATGAAGAGTTCAGTCGGAGTTAAAGACAGCGATACCTCGGGCATTTTTTATGGTATAGCCGCTTATACTTTATGGGGGCTTTTGCCGTTATACTGGAAACTTCTCGAGGCTGTTCCGGCTGTTGAGATCCTGGCCCATCGCATTTTGTGGTCATTTGTTTTTATGGGCTTGATCATTATAGCTTCCGGAGGCGGGAAAATCTTTGCAGCGGTCCTGGCTGACAGGAAGAAACTGCTCCTGATGTTCTTGTGCGGTGTAATAATCAGCGCAAACTGGTTCACCTACATCTATGCCGTCAATACCGGTTTTGTTATTGAAGCCAGCATGGGTTACTATATCAATCCCCTGGTGGTGGTGCTTCTCGGCGTGACCGTGTTAAAGGAGAAGCTTACCAGGTGGCAGTTTACCGCATTGGTTCTGGCTTTTCTGGGTGTGTCGTTAATAACCGTCCAGTACGGCAGGGTGCCATGGATGGCCCTTGTTTTGGCCTTTACTTTCGCCCTTTACGGGTTGATTAAAAAAATGGCCGCAGTGAATCCCGTTACGGGCCTGGTGCTCGAAACTGCCATTGTCACACCGCTTGCCCTTATGTTTATTGTCAGCCTGGAAACAGGGGGGACCGGGGCCCTGGGGACCATGCCCGTGCTGATCGCGTTTATCCTGGCCGGTGCCGGTGTTGCCACAGCTACTCCGCTGCTGCTTTTTGCCCGGGGAATTGAAAAGACCACTTTTTCGATGATGGGGTTTTTGCAGTATATTGCGCCCACCTTAAGTCTGTTTCTCGGTGTTTTTGTTTTCAGGGAACATTTTTCACCCGTCCACTTTATCAGCTTTTGCTTTATCTGGGTGGCCCTGATAATTTTCACCCTGTCCAGGACCGGGGTATTGAAAGAGCCCGCGGTCTATAAACCTGAGAAACAAAGAGTATCGGACCGCATCTGAAAAAGGCTGCACATTTTACATGACGTGACAATACCGGGAGAGCGATCCGTGAGCACCGGCTTGCAATAACTGCCAATAAATACAGAACAAACTTAATTTACAGGGCACCCGCACTGTAAGCTGAAAGCGATCATGGGCTGAGGTGCTGCTGTGTAAAAACATTGAGGCCATACATGTAAAAAAATAAACTTTTCCTTTTTTTGGCAGGCATAGTTAGACAAGCAAGAAAAGAAGTGTTATAATCGTAAAGTCAATTTAATATTAGCATGTCAGGTGTCGATTGACTGAAAAGGGAAGCCGGTGAAAATCCGGCGCGGTCCCGCCACTGTAAGTGGGAGTTGCCTCCTTGAAACCACTGGTAAAAACCGGGAAGGCAGGGGGTGCAGTGAACACGAGCCAGGAGACCTGCCTGACAGAGCGCTTAACCCCTTCGGGTGAAAGGGTAAGGCGGGGTAAAAACCACGTGTTGCCGTGGTTTTTTGTTTTATAACATTAAACTTCAGCTTTCCTTGCTCAAAAACAGGGGTTAAGCAAAAAATAAAGGAGAGATAGGCGTTGAAAAAAAGTTTAATGTTTGCAGTAGTCTTTGCAGTAGCCAGCCTGTTATTGGCAGCTGGTTGTGCTGAGGTGGAGGAAGCGGTTGAACCTGATGAAGAGCAAGAGACAGCAGAAGTAAATGATGAAACTGTTGTTACCGACCAGATGGGCCGGGAGGTAGTAATTAAAGGTGTCCCGGAGCGGATAATTTCGCTTTCTCCGAGCAATACCGAGATAAGCTTTGCCCTGGGGCTTGGGGATCGGATAGTGGGTGTTACCGAGTACTGTAACTATCCGCCCGAGGCAGAGGAAAAGGTTGCTGTCGGTGGTTTTGATTCTCCCAGCATTGAAAAAATTATCGAACTTGAGCCTGATCTGGTGCTTGCCTCCACCATTCATAATGAAGAGGTGCCGCGCCTGGAAGAACTGGATATAACGGTCCTGGTGATTGAAGCATCGACCTTAAGTGAGCTCTATGACAGCATGTCCCTGGTGGCAAAGATGACCGGGGTGCCCGATGCGGGCGAAGAGCTGATCGATTCGATGCGGGAACGGATCGACGCAGTGGAAAAAAAAGTTAGTTCAGTTGATCCCGAAGATAAAGTGCGCGTTTTTTACGAGGTCTATTCCGATCCGCTGATGAGCGCCGGTGAAGGGGCTTTTATCAATGAAATCATTTCCCTGGCCGGCGGAGAAAATATTTTTGGCGATGTTGCTGAAAATTATCCGCAGATCAGCGCTGAAACAGTTGCTGAAAGGCAGCCCGAGATTATTTTATATCCGGATTATCATGGAACGGCCGATTTTGTATCAGATGAGATGGCCGGTAGGCCCG
>PUNU01000277.1 GCA_003551865.1 Syntrophomonadaceae bacterium | reverse complement strand
GATCAGCTGCAGCGTGCTGTTGGCGATATTGAGGCGGAACTGCAGGAGCGCCTTGCTTACTTTAGAAGTCAAAACCAGCTGCTGGAAGCCCAGCGCCTGGAACAGCGCACTCGGTTTGACCTTGAAATGATGCAGGAGATCGGCTTCTGCAGCGGAATCGAAAACTATTCCCGTCACCTTGACGGGCGCCCCCCGGGCAGCCGGCCGGCCACCCTGCTCGACTACTTTCCTCCGGATATGCTGATGGTTATTGATGAGTCCCATATAACCATACCCCAGATCAACGGCATGTACCGCGGGGATCTTTCACGTAAAAGCACGCTGGTTGAACACGGATTCAGGCTTCCTTCGGCCCTGGACAACCGCCCCCTGCGATTTGAAGAATTTGAGTCGCTGGTTACCCAGGCAATTATGGTGTCGGCTACTCCCGGGCCCTGGGAATTGGAGCACAGCGATGCAATCGTCGAGCAGATTATCAGGCCGACAGGCCTGGTGGATCCGAAAGTGGAGGTCCGGCCGGCCGAAGGTCAGGTGGATGATCTTTACGGGGAAATCAGGAAGCGGGCTGAAGCCAATCAGAGGGCCCTGGTGACCACCATGACAAAACGTATGGCCGAGGATCTGACCGATTACTACCGCAATATGGGCTTGAAAGTACGCTACATGCATTCCGATATCGGTGCCCTGGAAAGGATGTCTATTATCAGGGGCCTGCGCCTGGGGGAATTCGATGTTTTGATTGGTATCAACCTGCTCCGGGAAGGTCTAGACCTGCCGGAAGTAACCCTGGTGGCCATATTGGATGCCGATAAAGAAGGGTTTTTAAGGTCGGATCGTTCCCTGATCCAGACCATAGGGCGCACCGCGCGCAATACCGAAGGCTGTGTGATTATGTATGCAGAAGAGACTACTCCTTCGATGCAGAGGGCGATTGATGAAACCGAACGCCGGCGCCGCAAGCAGCTGGCTTTTAACAGGCGGCACGGAATTACCCCGCGGACCATCGATAAGCCGGTCCGCGAGGTAATTGCCGCCACTGTTGCTGCCGAAGAAGAAGTACGCTACATGCCGGATGAGCTGAAAGATATGCCGGATCGGAAGCGGCGCGAAGCAATTGAGAAACTGCGAAAAGAAATGCAGCAGGCTTCGAAAGAACTGGCTTTTGAAAAAGCGGCCGAACTGCGTGACCTGATATTTGAACTGGAAAAGCAAAATTAGAACGAGGTGACCGTATTGACGATAGAAGACATAATTATTCGCGGAGCCAGGGAACATAACCTGAAAAGCATAAACCTGACCCTGCCCCGCAACAATTTGATAGTGTTTACCGGCCTCAGCGGATCGGGTAAGTCTTCCCTGGCTTTTGATACTATCTACGCCGAAGGTCAAAGGCGGTATGTCGAATCACTTTCGGCTTATGCCCGCCAGTTCCTGGGGCAGATGGACAAGCCCGATGTAGATCAGATCGAGGGCCTTTCACCTTCCATATCGATCGACCAAAAAACGGCTTCCCACAACCCCCGTTCCACAGTGGGTACGGTAACCGAAATTTACGATTATATCCGCTTGCTGTTTGCCCGGGTCGGCACGCCGCACTGTCCGACCTGCCGAAAACCGATCAGCCAGCAGACGGTCCAGCAGATGGTCGATCAGATTGCCGGCATGCCGGAAGAAACACGAATCCAGGTGCTGGCCCCCCTGGTTAGGGGGCGCAAGGGTGAATATTCGCGGCTGTTTGAAGACATTCGGCGCAAAGGTTACGTGCGGGTACGTGTAGACGGTGAGGTGCGTGACCTGGAGGAAGATATAATCCTGGACAAGCAGAAAAAGCATTCCATCGAGGTGGTTGTAGACCGCCTGATTATCCGGGAGGGGATCCAGTCCCGCCTGGCCGACTCGCTGGAGACGGCTTTAAAACTGAGCGAGGGGCTGGTCCTGGTTGAAAACCTGGACGGCGGAGAGCAGATGTTCAGCGAGCAATTTTCCTGTACCGACTGCGGCTTCAGCTTCGAAGAGATCAGCCCGCGCATTTTCTCTTTCAACAGCCCTTACGGAGCCTGTCCGGAGTGCAGCGGCCTGGGAACCAGGGCTGAATTTTCGGCCGAGCTGGTTATCCCCTACCCGGAGCTGTCCCTGCGTGAAGGGGCCATTCATCCCTTGTCGGGACAATATTACTACCAGCAGTTCCTTGAAGCGGCGGCCAAGGCCTGGGGTGTGGATATGGATATTCCTTTTCGGGACCTGAAGCCTGAGCTTCAGCAAAAAATTCTCTACGGGTCCTCGGAAAAAATCAATTTCCGCTATGTGAACATGTTTAGAAGAGTCCGCCATTACCGTAAGGCTTTTCCCGGGGTGCTTAAGCTCCTGGAGCGGCGCTATGCGGCCACCGATTCCGAGGACGTCCGCTCCGAACTGACCCGCTACATGCAAATCAGTCCCTGCCCGGACTGCGGCGGGAGCCGCCTTAAGCCGTCCAGCCTGGCCGTCTTGCTCGGTGGCTGTAACATTGCCGAAGTTTCGGCCCTGAGCGTGGAACAGGCAGAGGCATATTTCGGCCGGCTGGAGCTTAGCGAACGGGAAAAACATATTGCCAGGCAGGTTTTGAAAGAAATCAGCGAGCGTCTCCAGTTTTTGCGGAATGTCGGATTGCAGTACCTAACCCTCGACCGGGCGGCGGCTACTCTCTCAGGGGGCGAAGCCCAGCGGATCAGGCTGGCTACCCAGATTGGCTCCGGCCTGACCGGGGTAATATATATCCTTGATGAGCCGAGCATCGGTCTGCACCAGCGTGATATTGCCCGCCTGGTATCCACCCTGCAAAAACTGCGCGACCTGGGCAATACTGTCCTGGTAGTCGAACATGATGAAACCACTATTCGCAGTGCCGACCACCTGGTGGATATTGGACCGGGTGCCGGTGCCGCCGGGGGCGAAATCGTAGCCCAGGGGACAGTCGATAACATAATTGCTGAAGAGGCGTCGATTACCGGGGATTACCTGGCCGGCAGAAAGGTTGTTCCCGTTCCGGAAAACCGACGGCCTGTCAACGAACGATGCTTGTGGATACGCGGAGCCTGCGAGCATAACCTGAAAAATATCGATGTCGGGATTCCCCTGGGTGCTTTTGTCTGTGTTTCCGGGGTTTCCGGGTCCGGTAAAAGCACCTTGATCAACGAAATTCTTGCCCGGGCACTGGCCCGCAAACTGCATCGTTCGCGTGAGCAGGCCGGCGCGCACAGCGGCCTGGAAGGGGTCGAGCATCTCGACAAGCAAATTGTGATCGATCAATCGCCGATTGGCCGCACTCCCCGCTCCAACCCGGCCACTTATACCGGGCTGTTTGACGGCATACGTGAACTGTTTGCCAAGACCCCCGAATCACGGCGCCGGGGATATCGGCCGGGGCGTTTTAGCTTTAATGTCAAAGGCGGCCGCTGTGAAGCCTGCCGCGGCGACGGCATCCTGAAAATTGAAATGCACTTCCTGCCCGACGTTTATGTTCCCTGTGAGGTATGCAGGGGCAAGCGCTATAACCGGGAAACCCTGGAGGTGCGCTATAAAGACCGGAATATTGCCGATGTGCTGGCCATGAGCGTCGAAGAAGCGCTTGGCTTT
Organism: Syntrophomonadaceae bacterium; assembly: GCA_003551865.1. The sequence continues at coordinate 16,162 of PUNU01000277.1, read as the reverse complement.
TTTGAAGCCATACCCAAAATTCAGCGAAAACTGCAGCTGCTTTACGACGTTGGGCTCGGCTACATTCGGCTGGGCCAACCGGCGACCACTTTGTCCGGAGGAGAAGCCCAGAGAGTCAAGCTGGCCACGGAGCTGTCCCGGCGCAGCAACGGGCGCAGCCTCTACATCTTGGATGAACCGACCACCGGCCTTCATCTGGATGATATAAATAAGCTGCTGGTCATTCTCGAACGTCTGGTCGACAGCGGCAATACCGTAATTGTAATCGAACATAACCTTGAAGTGCTCAAGCGGGCCGACTACTTAATTGATCTCGGACCCGAAGGCGGTGAAGAAGGCGGGTATGTCGTGGCGATCGGGCCGCCGGAGAAGATTGCAGCCTGTCCCGATTCCTATACCGGCCGCTGGCTTAAAACAGCCCTTTCGGAGAAAAAGCCCCTGCCGGCCAAATAGCATATTGACTGAACAAAGCTTACCCTGGGACTGCCTGGGACATAATGCCCTTCTGTTCCGGCACTGCTGAAGAATGCCAAAGAAAGGCAAGAGAGGTTGAAAAGAAACTAAATGCTTGACCGGTTGAGAGAAAAAGCGGGTAATTTTCCCGATATGCCCGGCGTCTACCTGTTTAAAGATAAAAACGACCGGGTTATCTACGTGGGAAAAGCGCTGTCACTGCGGCAGAGGGTCCGTTCCTACCTTGGTGAAAACGAAGCGGGTTCACCGAGGCTTCTCTCCCTGCAGGCAAAACTGGCCGATATAGACTATGTGGTGACGGATACGGAAGTAGAGGCCCTGATCCTTGAGTGCAATTTGATTAAAGAATACCGCCCGCGCTTTAACGTAAACTTAAAAGACGACAAGGATTATCCCTACCTGATGATCACTCCGGAGCTTTATCCCCGGCTGGAACTGCTTCGCCTTTCCCAGAAAGACAGCCGCCGGGGACGTTACAAACACTTCCCCGGCAGGGAAGAGCATTGTTTCGGGCCCTATACCGATGTCAGGGCGGTGCGGGATACCATGTTGTTTTTGGGCACTGTTTTCCCCCTGCGGCGCTGCCGCCAGCCCCTTGACGGAAGTCCTTCTTCCGACAGACCCTGCCTCAATTACCAGATGAAGCGCTGTTTGGCGCCGTGCCGGGGCGGTGAAGCTGTTCCCCCGGAAGAATACGACATGGTGGTCAGGCAGGTCATTTTGTTTCTGCAGGGTCGCTACAGCGAACTGGAAAAAAGCCTGCGGAAACAGATGGAAGAAGCCGCCGCATCACAGAAATTTGAAATAGCGGCGGCCCTTCGCGACAGGCTTCAGTCGCTGCAGCGGGTGGCCGGACAACACCAAAAAATGCTGACAAACAAGGAAACCGCCGACCGGGACATCCTGGCCCTGGCCCGCCATGAAAGGCGCACGGCTGTTCATCTTTTCAGGGTAAGGGACGGTAAATTGTTGAGCCAGGAACACTTTCCCCTGGTGGGCGGTGAAGACGTGGCAGACGAAGAAGTGATGAGTTCTTTTCTAAAAAACTATTACAATCGGGCGGAAACTGTTCCGCCCGAGGTCGTGGTTTCGGTTAAGCCCTCGGAAGCCGCACTGCTTGAGGAATGGTTGAGAGTTCAGGCCGGTAGAAAAGTCAAAATTAAATATCCCAGGAAAGGATCGCTTAAGAAACTGGTGGACCTGGCCCGGCGCAACTGCCTTCTGCGGCTTCAGGAGGATGAGCAAAATCGCGTAAGAAAAATTGAACAGCCCCTGCAGGAGTTGAGCCGCCTGCTCGGACTGAGCGGCTATCCGGAACGTATTGAAGGCTACGACATATCGCACCTCCGCGGCGGTGAAACAGTTGGGGCGATGGTTGTTTTCCGGGAGGGCGAACCGTTCAAGGAGGATTACCGCCGCTTTAACGTCCGGCAATCATCGGCCGGGGATGATTATGCCGCCCTGCAGGAGGTTATTAAAAGGCGGGCCGGCCATGAAACGTGGCCGAAACCCGACTTAATAGTAATTGACGGCGGCAGGGGCCAGCTAAGCGCCGCCGGAGAAGCACTGAAGGGTTCCTGGCTGGAGGAGGTTCCACTGGCCGCCATGGCCAAGGATCCGGACCGGTTGTTCCTGGAAAACTCTCCTTTCCCCGTCCGCTTTGCGGCAAATGATGCCGTCCTGCAGCTGCTGCAGCGTATTCGCGATGAAGTGCACCGGCTTGCCATAAGCGGACACCGCGGGCGCAGAAGCCGCAGGGCGATCCGCTCCAGCCTGGAAGAAATTCCGGGGGTGGGCCCGGCCAGGCGGACCATGCTCCTCGAACATTTTGGCAGCGAAAAAAAACTGCGCGAAGCCTCGATCGATCAGCTTCAAGAAGTGCCCGGGGTCAGCGGCTCCCTTGCCTCGACAATTTACGGTTACCTGCACGATGATTAAATTAACCCCGGACGGATCTGCCGGCCCCGGCCAATCGTTTTTCGCTGCCGGGGGTCGGAGCCGCCGCCTTACCAAAATATATTTTGATTATGATATACTGTGATCACCTGCCCCGGCCGCTGGATAAAAAACCGGGGGCAGGAAATTGACTTGCAAAGTTTTAATTTTACCCGGAAGATTTCAGCTGCCAAAAATGAACTTACGGTAGAGCCGTGGATGAAAACGCCGGGTGAAAGCTTTAGAGGTGTTGCATGATGGACTTCCGCTTGATCGCCGCAGACCTGGATGACACACTGCTCGACAATAACTCTAAAATAACTTTCCGCACCCGGGAGGCAATCCGCAAAGCGGTTGCCAAAGGGGTTTTGTTTGTTATTGCTACAGGGCGGATGTTTAAAACCAGCATTGCTTACATGGAGGAGCTGGATATTGACTGCAACTGCCCGCTGATCAACTATCACGGGGCTTTGATCAAAACCTCGCAGAGTGAAGAAGTAATTTTTCACCGGCCTCTGGAACATGATCTTGCCCTCAACCTGATAAAAGAAGCGGAACAGCTGGATTGTCATATCAGCCTGTTTGTCGGCGACGACTTATACATTAAAGAAGAAAACGAGTTTTCCCGTTATTATCAATCTCTGACCGGCCTGGAAATGCAGGCCGTAGGTGATCTGAGCGTTTACCTGGGAAATAACAAGATAAATCCGAGTAAAATCAGTGTTATTTGCCTGGATAGCTACATAGACGGGGTAGAAAACCGCCTGAAGGGTTGTTTCGGGGAGAAGCTGTCCATACTCCAATCCCGCCCGTATTTCCTGGAAATTACAGACAGGCGGGCTACAAAAGGCCAGGCTTTGAGCTGGCTGGCGCATAAGCTGGGAATAAAGCCGGAGGAAGTAATGGCTTTTGGAGACGGATACAACGACGTGGATATGCTTGAGTTTGCCGGCCTGGGAGTGGCGGTAGCCAATGCCCGGCCTGAAGTAATCCGGTCCGCCGATATGATAACTTCTTCGAACAGTGAAGACGGGGTGGCCGAAGTGATTGAAAAATATGTGCTGGATTCGGTGGTCAGGGAGGGTGATTTCGATCGAAGGTAACGGCGATATTCGCATCGTATTGATAACCGGCCTATCCGGGGCCGGAAAAAGTCATGCCCTGAATTGTTTTGAGGACCTGGGCTACTACTGTGTCGACAACATGCCCCCGACTTTGATCCCAAAATTTGCCGAGCTGTTTCTCCAATCCGAGAACAAAAAAGTGGCGATGGTTTGCGATATGCGCGGTGCCGCCTTTTTTGAAGACCTTTTTGAAGCGCTGCGAGAGCTTGAGGAAATAAGGGTGGATTACGAGATTCTATTCCTGGTAGCTTCCGATGAAGTGCTGATCAGGCGGTTCAAGGAGACGCGCCGCCGTCATCCCCTGGGAAACCTGAGCCTGCCCGAGGCAATTCAAAAAGAAAGGGAAGCGCTCAGCGAATTGAGAGGAAGGGCCAACCAGGAAATAGATACTACTTCTCTAAAACCCTGGGAGCTAAAGGCCAAAATTGTTCAGCTTTATGAGCCTGAGCTGCGTGATAAAAACATGCAAATCCGGATCATCTCCTTCGGGTTCAAATTCGGTTTGCCCCCGGATGCCGATCTGGTCTTTGATGTGCGTTTTTTACCCAATCCTTACTACGTCGAGCACCTTCAGCCTTTGAGCGGTGAAGACGAACAGGTTAGGGACTACCTCTGGCGCTGGGGAGAAACGGACAAGTACTTCAGGATGCTGGTGGATTTGCTCGAGTTTTCGATACCGTTTTACGTTAAAGAGGGCAAAACCAGCCTGGTTATTTCCATCGGCTGTACCGGGGGCAAGCACCGTTCCGTGGTAATAGCCGATGAACTGGGGAAGATGCTGGGTTCCCGCTTTAACCTGCTGGTTGAACACAGGGATATTCATAAAACCTGACGGGGAGATTTGTTCGCCATGTCTTTAACCAGAAAAATTAAACAGGAGCTGGCCAGGCTGGAGGAATCCCTGGCCTGCTGCAGCTCCTGGGAACTCAAAGCCCTGCTGCTTAAGAACGGCTACTATACGATACGCGGCAGTGAGCACATTCTCAGTATAGCAGTTGATGACAGCACCGTCGCCCGCCACCTTCACAACCTCCTGCGGCGCTCGGGAACAGCTTCGCCTTCGTTTATAAAGCAGCAGGAAAAGCGCCTGGACATAACCAGGTACATGGTTCAGCTTACGGGGCGGGAACAGGTCGATGCCCTGTTGATTTACCTTGATCTTAAGGAAGCCGGAAGCCAAATCAGCCTGTTCAGGCGATATACCGCCCTGCCAAAGAGGAACTGCTGCCGCAAGGCTTTTTTGCGCGGAGCTTTTCTGGCCGGGGGCAGCATCAGCGTTTCCAGGCAGTCCGGTTATCACCTGGAAATAAACTGCGGCAAGTTTGAAGACGCCAGGGCTTATCAAAAAGTGCTGGAAGCTTTTGACCTTCACCCCCTGATTCGCACGCGGAACGGCAGTGCTTTTGTCTACTTCAAAAATGCTGAAGCAATAGCCGATTACCTTCGCATAATTGGAGCGGGGGGCACCCTCCTGCAGCTGGAAAGCATGCGGGTAGTAAAAAGCATGCGCAACCGGGTGAACCGCCTGGTCAACTTTGAAACGGCAAACCTGGAAAAAGTGGTTGCTTCCGCTTACCAGCAGCTGGATATAATCAACCGGGTGGATCACCTGGTCGGCTTGAACAACCTCCCCCCCGCATTGCGGGAAGCCGCCATGCTCCGGAGGCGCTATACCGAAGCCTCCCTGAAAGAGCTCGGGGAAATGCTCGAGCCCCCGATTAGCAAGTCCGGCATGAACCACCGCTTCCGCCAGCTGGCCAGGGTGCTTGACAAAGCCCGGGTATCCAGTAAGCAAAAATCATGCCAGCAGGATGTTTAGCGGGCAGGAATTGTTATTGCAGTGTAGAAATATGCTGCACGGGCAATTTTTCATGCAGGTTTTTCCCGCATAAAAATATCTTTGCTTGAACGGGTGAGCAGGCCATGAAGCTGGATTACAACCTAAGGCTGGAGCAGAGCCAAAAATTAATCATTACGCCGGAACTGAAGCTGGCCATTGCCCTGCTGCAGTATTCCACCCTGGAACTGCAGGCCCACATCCAGGAAGAACTCCTCAATAATCCCGCCCTGGAAGTCCAGGAAACCGGGGAAGAAGAGAAAATTGAGGCTGAAGAACCCCATCCCGAAGAAACATCCGGCGATGAAACTTTAAAAGATGATTTTCCCTGGGAAGAATATTTTCGGGATATGGATATTGATTCCGCTTTTGACCGCCCCCCGGGCGCCAGGCAGTCCCTGGAAGAACGCCCCACGGTTGAGAACTTTGCCAGGTCAACCGGGACTATGCTTGAAGACCTGCTCGGTCAGCTTCGCATGCTTCCGCTCACCACCCGCCAGTACAGCACCGCCGCTTTCCTGGCCGGAAACCTTGATTACAACGGATATCTGCAGGGCGAATTGGAAGATTTGGCCGTTGTTCTCGATGCCGGCGTTAAAGAACTGAAAGAAGCTCTAAAGATAGTGCAGAAACTCGAACCGGCCGGGATTGGCTGCCGCAGTTTAAAGGAATGCCTGCTGCTGCAGCTTGAAAGGCTGGAACATCCACCGGCGTTTGTTGTGGAAATTGTCAAGCGGTATCTTCCCGCAGCGGCCGACGGCAGGTTTGGCTATATTGCATCCCGGCTCGGCTGTGATGAAAAGGTGGTTCGTGAAGCAGTCGACTTTATCCGCACTTTAAACCCCAAGCCGGGAAGCGTTTTTGGCGAAGGAGAACAGACTCGCTACATCGTTCCGGACGTTATCGTTGAAAAATTAGACAACCGTTACGTGGTTATGAGCAACGACAGCAGTGTACCCCAGCTGACTGTCAGCCCTTTTTATCAAAAGATGCTCAGAAGCGGTTCCACAGACGAGGAGCTGACCGCCTTTATCAAGGGTAAAATTGAAAAAGCCTGCTGGTTGATCCGCAGTATCGAGCAGAGGCGCCTTACCCTGTTCAGGGTTTCCCAGCAGATTGTCGATATTCAAAAGCCTTTCCTCGACCACGGGATAAAAAATCTCAAGCCTCTTACTTTGAAAGACGTGGCCGAAAGCATCAGCGTGCATGAATCGACGGTAAGCCGGGCTGCCGCCAACAAGTACATCCAGACTCCCCGCGGCATGTTTCCTTTAAAATTCTTTTTTTCCACCGGGTTATCCGGAGCCGATGGGGCAGACTATTCTTCCCACAGTATCAAAACCTATATCCAGGAACTGGCTGAAGCCGAAGATCCGGATAAACCCTTAAGCGATCAAAAAATTGCCGAGATCCTCCAGGAAAGAGGTATTGAGATATCCAGGAGAACCGTGGCCAAGTACCGCGAAGAGATTTCCATTCCTGCATCCTACAAGCGGCGCCGGCCCTAAATACAGGGAGGAGGATCTGATAATGCTTCAGAAGAAAAGCATAGAAGATATCGATGTGGCCGGTAAAAAAATCCTGCTGAGAGTTGATTTTAACGTACCCCTCGATGAAGGCAGGGTGCGCGATGATACCCGGATCAGGGCCGCCCTCCCCACTATCGAGGTTCTAACTTCGCGTGGAGCCCGGCTGGTTTTAGCTTCACATCTGGGCCGTCCTAAAGGCGAGCCAAAGCCGGGTTTAAAAATGGACCCGGTTGCTTCCAGGCTGGGAGAGATCCTGGGCCGCCCGGTGCGCAAGCTCGACCGGGTAGTTGGGCCGGAGGTGGAAAAAGCCATTTCTGAAATGGAAGACGGGGACATCCTTTTGCTGGAGAACCTGCGGTTCGAAAAGGGCGAAGAAAACAATGATCCGTACTTTGCCCGGCGGCTGGCTGAGCCGGTGGATATCTTTGTCAACGATGCTTTTGGCACCGCACACCGGGCCCATGCCTCGACGGCCGGAGTAGCCGCCCATATTCCGGCGGTAGCCGGCCTGCTGATGAAAAAAGAAATCGAAGAGCTTTCCAGCTGCTTAGAAAGCCCGGATCGGCCCATGACGGCGCTGCTGGGCGGAGCCAAGGTTTCCGACAAGATTAACGTAATCAAGCGTTTTTTGCACCTGGCCGACAACTTATTGGTTGGCGGGGGGATGGCCAATACTTTTCTGGTCGCCCGCGGCTTTGACCCGGGAGAATCATTCTACGAAAAAGATTTGACAGGCGAAGCGGCGGCGCTTTATGCGGAAAGTGAACAAACAGGCTGCCGCCTTGTTTTGCCCGTTGACCTGGTCGTTACCAGGGAGATTGCGGCCGGCAGCCACCACAAGACTGTTAACCCTGAACAGGTGTCCGGTGATTGGAAGGCGGCTGATGTCGGTCCCGAAACGGCATCCCTTTTTGCGGGGTTCATTTTAAAATCGGCCGTAGTTGTCTGGAACGGTCCCCTGGGGGTTTTTGAAGTGCCCCCGTTTGACCAAAGCACAAAAAAAGTTGCCGAAGCGATAGCGGAAAGCTCTGCTCATTCAGTAGTCGGCGGAGGGGATCTGGTTGCCGCCCTGGAAGCCCTTGATCTCACTGAGAAAATCAGCTTCATCTCCACCGGCGGCGGTGCCACCCTGGAATTCTGGGAAGGAAAGGAGCTTCCCGGCATCTCTGTTCTCCAGGACAAAGATTGAGGGTGCAGCCTGAAGTGGGCGGCAGATGCCGGTTTCAATGGCCGCTGTGCTATCACCCCGGCGGACCAAAGTGGAGGCTTTACAAAAACAGAAAACCTGATCGGGAGGAATGAACATGGAACTGCTTATCGCCGCAAACTGGAAAATGCATAAAACAGCAGCTGAAACCGCCGCTTACTGCCGTTCTCTCCGCAATAATGAAGCGCTTTTTGAGGGAGTGGAGGTCTTGATATGCCCGCCCTTCACCGCCCTGGCAGCAGCTTCGGATGCCCTCGAGGGGAGCAGTATCAAGCTGGGTGCGCAGAACATGCACTGGGAACAGCAGGGAGCTTTTACCGGAGAAATATCCGCTTCCATGCTTCAGGAAACAGCTGTTGAATACGTGATTATCGGGCATTCTGAGAGGCGCCATAAGATGGGAGAAAATGATGAACAGGTGCGCAGCAAGGTGAAAACGGCCCTGGAGAACGGCCTCAAACCGATCCTTTGTATCGGTGAAACCGAGGCGGAACGCGAGAAGGGGAAGACAAAAGAGGTAATCGAACGCCAGCTCTCCACGGCACTTGAAGGCCTGGGCGAACAAAAAGCCGCCCTGGTTGTGGCCTATGAACCGGTATGGGCTATCGGTAGCGGCAAAGCCGCATCGGCGGAAGATGCCGACAGTGCCGCCCACCTGATCCGTGACCTCGCCCGCAGCATTTTGGGTTCGGATGCGGCATCACATCTGCGTATACAATACGGCGGAAGTGTTAAAGCCGACAACATTGGTTCTTTTGTCGGCCTCTCCTCGATTCAGGGGGCCCTGGTCGGGGGAGCAAGCCTGGAAGTTGATTCATTCAGTGCCCTGGTACAGGCCGCCGGAAAGGCGGATACGAATTGAAAAAAATCATCCTGATCATTATTGACGGCTGGGGCCACAGCAAAAAATCCGAGGGCAACGCCATTTCCCAGGCCGCTACCCCCAACATGGACCGTTTTTATCAAGAGCACGCCCATTCCCTGCTCGATGCCGCAGGAGAAGCGGTAGGTCTGCCTGAAGGGCAAATGGGTAATTCGGAAGTGGGCCACCTCAACCTGGGGGCGGGGCGGATTGTTTACCAGGAGCTGACCCGCATCGGCAAAAGCATCGAATCGGGAGAATTCTATGAGAACCCGGTCCTGGTTGAAGCAATGGAAAAAGTGAAGCAAAAGGGCAGCGCTCTGCACCTGATGGGGTTGGTTTCCGACGGCGGTGTGCACAGCCATTTTGAACACCTCCTGGCCCTTCTGGAGATGGCGGGCAGGTTAAAAGTTGATAAAGTTTTTGTCCATGCCATTCTTGACGGAAGGGATACAGTTCCTTTTGGGGCCAGGCCCTTTTTGGAAAAACTGGAAAAGCTGGGGAAGGAGAAGCAAAGCGGTCTTGTGGCTACCGTCAGCGGGCGGTATTATGCCATGGACAGGGACCGGCGCTGGGAGAGAACTGAGCGCGCTTACCGGGCCTATATACACGGCGAAGGCCTAAAGGCTTCCGATCCGCTTGAAGCACTGGACGGGGCATATGAACGCGATGAAGGAGACGAGTTTGTTCAACCGACGGTGATCGTCGACCAGTTGGGAGCTCCGTTGACCGTGGTCCGCTCCGAGGACAGCGTGATATTTTTCAATTTCCGGCCCGACCGGGCGCGTCAAATCAGCAGGGCCCTGGCTGAAGTTGATTTTTCCCATTTTGACCGCGGGCCCAGCCCGCCGCTGCCTTATTTAGTGACCATGACCCGCTATGACCGGGACCTGCCTGTTCCCGCGGCTTTTACCCTGGACGACCTGTTCAATACCCTGGGAGAAGTCTACTCACGGCAGAGCATTGCCCAGATGAGAATTGCCGAAACTGAAAAATATGCCCACGTCACTTACTTTTTTAACGGTGGAAGGGAAAACCCTTTTCCCGGTGAAAACAGGATTCTGGTTCCTTCGCCCAAAGTGGCTACATACGATCTGCAGCCCGAGATGAGTGCGCCGGAGGTCACCGCCCGCATCATCGAGACTGTAAAAGAAGATAAACATCCGTTAATTGTGACCAATTATGCCAACCCGGACATGGTAGGGCATACCGGCATCCTGCCGGCCGCGATCAAGGCCGTGCAGGCGGTTGACAGCGGCCTTGGTGCCGTGGCGGAAGAAGCGCTTCCCCGGGGCTGGCATGTCCTGATCTGCGGCGATCACGGCAATGCTGAGGAAATGCAAAACCGAAAAGGAGAAACTCTCACTGCACACAGCGGCAACCCGGTGCCGTTTTTGCTGCTCGGTCCGCAAAAATATTCCCTGCGCAGTAGAGGTGTGCTGGCCGATGTTGCTCCCACCATCCTACAGCTGGCAGGCATCAATGCCCCGCCGGAGATGACCGGAAGAAGCATGTTGACCGTTTCCCGAACCCCGTAAAGTTATCATTGCCGCCGGCCGTTAATGCGGTGAAAATATATCTGCCAAATGCCACCCCGTAAGCCGGCACCCTGTCAGCTTATAAAGCGCGTGATTTGGAATTCATCACAGCTTTTATAGGGGATTTTGCAAGCCGGAAGCGATGTTAAGGAGGAGGATTAATAATGGAAGAGCGGATCAAAACAATCAAGGCCAGGGAGATTCTTGACTCCCGGGGCAACCCCACCATTGAAGTGGACGTTCTCCTTGAAGGTGGCTGGATCGGTCGGGCTGCTGTTCCCTCCGGAGCCTCGACGGGAGCTTTTGAAGCGGTTGAACTGCGCGACGGTGACGAACAGCGCTACCGGGGGAAGGGGGTCCGGACAGCCGTAAGCCATGTTAATGAAATACTGGCCCCCGAACTTTGCGGGTTGAGCGTATTATCCCAGAAAGACCTGGACCTGCTTATGATTAAGCTTGACGGCACCGACAACAAATCGCGCATCGGGGCCAATGCCATTTTGGGGGTCTCGCTGGCCGCGGCCCGAGCCGGGGCGGCAATGCTTGATCTGCCCCTCTACCGCTACCTGGGAGGCCTGGATGCCTCTGTTTTGCCGGTGCCGTTCATGAACATTTTAAACGGGGGCAGTCATGCCGACAACAACATGGATATCCAGGAATTTATGATCGTGCCCCTTGGTGCGGAAACGTTTTCCGGCGCTTTACAAATGGGCACGGAGGTTTTTCACTGCCTGAAAGAGATATTGCGGGAACGGAGCTTAAACACCAATGTCGGAGATGAAGGCGGTTTTGCCCCCAACCTGGAATCCAGCGAAGCAGCCCTGGATTTGATCTTGAAAGCCGTTACCGCCGCGGGATACCGGCCCGGAGAAGAGATCTGCCTGGCCCTTGACGCTGCGGCCACCGAATTTTATGATGATGAGTCTTACAGCCTGGAAGGCAAAAAATATTCAGCCCGGGAACTGATAACATATTACCGGAGTTTGGCGGATCGCTACCCGTTGATCAGCATTGAAGACGGACTTGGAGAAGACGACTGGCCCGGATGGCGGGAGCTGACCGAAAAAATGGGGCGGGATATGATGCTGGTGGGAGACGATCTTTTTGTTACCAGTCCGGAAAGGCTGAATCAGGGTATTGAGTCGGATACGGCCAATGCAATCCTGATCAAACCAAACCAGATCGGCACCTTGAGCGAAACCCTGGAGACCATGAGCCTGGCCCGGCGGTCAGGCTACTGTTCTATGGTCTCGCACCGTTCCGGTGAGACTGCGGACAGTTTTATTGCCGACCTGGCGGTTGGGGCCAATACCGGGATGATCAAGACCGGGGCACCTTCCCGGGTAGACCGGGTGGCCAAGTACAACCAGCTGCTGCGCATTGAAGAGCAGCTGGGCTTTGCCGGAAACTATGCCGGCGGAACCATTATAAAAAAATAAATGCAAAATGATTTGTCAAAAAGGTCGATATATGTTACAATACAGCCTGTCCAGCATGAACTGTTGATTTTCGGAGGTAACTTTAAATGATTGATACTGTTATTAACATAGTCTATCTGGTCCTGTGTCTTGCCCTGATTGCCGTAGTTCTTTTACAATCGGGCCGTAGCGCCGGCCTGGGTGCTATTGCCGGCGGCGCGCAGTCCCTGGTGGGCAAGAAAAAAGGCCTTGATGAAATGTTGAGCAAGGTGACCACTTATCTGGCAATCGGTTTTATGCTTTTTACGATCGTGCTGGTAGTGTTTGAGTAGCTTTCGGTAAGAAATACAATGATACAAAAGCGGGGGTGCTTGCTTTGGCCCCTGCATTTTCATTTACAGGGGAAATGATTTATAATTCGTAAGTACTCAGCTTGTTTTCCTTGTTGAGTGAATAGCGGTGCCATGGGACGTTTCGAGCGTTCCTGAGCGCAGCGAAGGCCGAAGGGAAAACGATGGAACCGTCCCCTGTGGCTTAGCGGGTTAGGCCTGTGCAGTTGCTATAATTTTAGTTAAGAGAAACACGGACATTAAGGAGTTAAGATTTGCAAAGTGAGTAAAAAAAGAAGAAAAACGACGGTACAGCTCCAGGAAAAAATAGAGCAGCTTTTAAAGAACCAGGGTAAAAAAACCTTTACTGTTAAACAGCTTCTGGACGCTCTTGGTTTGCGGCACGAGGAAAAAAGAATCCTGCTTGAAGAGCTGAAAAATATGCAGGAAAAAGGGCGTCTGGTCAAGACGGCAAACGGCCGCTACGGCCTGCCGGAAAGTCTTGATATGCTGACCGGGGTATTGGAAGGAAACAGGCGGGGATTTGCTTTTTTGCGTCCCGATCGCGGCAGTGAAGATGTATATATCAACGCCGGGAACCTCAAGGATGCGGCACACGGCGACAGGGTCCTGGTTCGTCTTGACGGCAAGCGTAAGAAAGGCAGGCGGCGCAGGGAGGGCCAGGTGGTTGATGTCCTTGAACGCGGCAGAAACCGTTTGGTGGGCACCCTGCGTCGTGAAAAGAAAAAATCATTCGTTGTTCCCGATGACCGGCGGTTTCCCGGTGTGGTTCAGGTTCCCCGCCGGGAGCTGAACGAAGCCCGCAGTGGAGATAAAGTGGTGGTTGAAGTCAGCAAATGGGCCGACGGAGGAGGGTCTGCCCGGGGCAGCCTCGTTGAGCATTTCGGACCTGCCGGCAGTATGCAGACTGAGCAGCTTGCCTTTAAACATAAATACGATTTGCCCGGAGAGTTTCCCCGCAAGGTCTTAAACGAACTGGATATTTTGCCGGCCGAGGAAGAAATACCCCGGTTGGCCGAAGAGCAAGACCGAACCGATTTGCGTCATCTTGATATGGTCACCATAGACGACGAGCAGGCCAGAGATTTCGACGATGCAGTTTCCCTGGAAACAACTGCTGAAGGCGGTTACCGTTTGGGGGTGCATATTGCCGACGTTTCAGAATACGTGCGGGAAGGCAAACCTATTGATCGGGAAGCTTTAAAAAGGGGCACTACAACTTACCTGGTTGAAAAAGCTATTCATATGCTGCCTCCCCTTTTGTCGGAAAAACTTTGCAGCCTCCAGGCGGAAACAGATCGCCTTGCAGTCAGTGTAATCATGGATATTGATGCAAAAGGCGAACCCGTTAAAGCTCAATTCTTTTCCAGCCTGATCCGGGTTAACGAGCGTTTAACCTACCGGCAGGTGGAAAGCTATTTGAATGGAGAAGAGCAGCGGCCTTTTAAAGACAACAAGTTGCCTGAAATGCTCGACAAGATGAGCGAGCTGGCGGAAATACTGCGGCGCAGGCGGATGGAACGCGGCGCCCTGGACCTGGATCTGCCGGAAGCGCAGATCGAAATCGACGAAGAAGGAGTGCCGCTCTCTGTGGACAAACGGGAGATGGGCCGTTCGGAATCACTGATCGAAGAATTTATGATCTACTGCAATGAGTCCGTGGCCCGCCACCTGGCCGGGAAGAAGCTTCCCTGTGTGTTCAGAGTTCATCCTCTGCCTGCAGAGGAAAAATTGACCGCCCTGCGTGAAACGCTTACCCTGCTTGGCGTCAAGGCTTTGTCCGGGATCAGGGTGCTCAAGCCCGGGCACCTTAAAGGCCTGCTGGAGGAGACCAAAGGCGAAAGAGTGGAGAGGCTGGTTCGTTACCTGGTTTTACGTTCTCTGCCGCAGGCCTACTACAGCGCTTTTAATGAAGGGCACTTTGGCCTGGCTTCCGACTGTTACTGTCATTTTACTTCGCCGATCAGGCGCTACCCGGACCTGGTGGTGCATCGGATTTTGAAACAGCAGTTATCTCCGGAAGGCCTGCCGCGGGACAAAGCGGAAAATTTGCTGGAGCGCTTGCCCGATATTGCCCGCCAGTCCTCGGAAAGGGAAAGGGTGGCAATTGAAGCGGAACGAGCCAGTATTGAGTCTAAAAAAGCGCAGTACATGGAACAAAAGCTCGGCGAGATCTACACCGGGATTATTAACGGGGTGGCCAATTTTGGCGTTTTTGTCGAGTTGGACAATACGGTAGAGGGTATGATCCCGATCAATGAGCTCGAAGATGACTACTACATATATGATAAAAAAACCGCTTCACTGGTCGGTGAAAGGACCCGGAAGACCTATCGACTTGGTGATGAGATCGAAGTCAGGGTAATCCGGGCCGGCAGGGAAGAAGGGCAGGTCACCTTTGCCCCCGTTACAGCATAATAGGCTTACAGGGGACGGGCGATATGACAGGTCGACATTCGTTGCAAATCACATCCCCCTGTGTAGAATGAAAGATCTGGCAGATGCCCGTCCCTCTGTAACACAATTATCGATGAGGAGGTTATACCGGTGGAAGTTTATCAAGTACTGGAAGATCGGCGCAGCGTGAGAAAATATAAGCCCGATCCGATCCCGGAAGAAAAGCTTAAGCGTATCCTCGATGCAGCTAGAATAGCTCCCTCCTGGAGCAATTTGCAGTGCTGGCGGTTCATAGTCGTTCGGGACCGCGGGCGGAAAGAACAGCTGGCCTCAAGTATGCCTGAAAAGAATCCGGCCAGGAAAGCGGTCGGCGAGACCGCACCGGCGGTTGTCGTCCTTTGTGCGGACCCAAAAGAATCCGGCAAGCAGGACGGTAAAGAATACTACCTGCTCGATGCCGGGCTGGCCATGCAGCAGTTGATGCTCGCCGCAAAAGCCGAAGGCCTGGGAACCTGTTGGGTGGCCTGGTTTGATGAAGAAAAAGCCCGGGAAACATGCGCAGTTCCTCCGGAGTACCGGGTGGTGGGGTTGACCCCGCTGGGCTACCCGGAAAAAGATCCGTCACCGCGTCCCCGCAAGGAACTGGAAGAAATAGTCTTTGCTGAAGAATGGGGACAGCCCTTCTCCTAAAGAGCAGCCGAAAAAAAGTAGCTGCCCGGTTGTCGTCCCGGAAGGGCGGCGTGAATTTAATATGCCGCCTTCACTGCCGTACGGGTAGATTCAAAGCGGCTGGCTTTACTGTAGAACCACCGCCGGCTGTCAGCTGTCTATAAAACGGGAAAGGTTGAACGCATTAAAAAGGCAAAATAGTTTTCCCATAATGGAGCACTGGTAATTATGGAAAAGGTAATCAGCAAAAACCGCAAAGCGCGGCATGATTTTCATATTGAGGAGACTTACGAAGCCGGTATTGTTTTAACCGGCACGGAGGTTAAATCAATACGCAATTCCCGGGTCAACTTAAAGGACAGCTATGCCAAGGTTGAAGAAGGAGAACTTTTCCTATATAATATGCATGTAAGCCCTTATGAGCCGGGCAACCGATTTAATCACGATCCTTTGCGGGTTAGAAAGCTCTTGATGCATAAAAGTGAGATCGGGCGCCTGGCCGGCAAGACTAAGGTAAAAGGTTATGCCCTGGTTCCCCTGAAGATTTACTTCAGGGAAGGCCTGGTCAAGATTGAACTGGGCCTGGCCAAGGGCAAAAAGCTCTACGACAAGCGGCGCGATATTGCTGAACGGGACCGAAAACGCGAAATGGAAAGAGCGGTTAAAGAAAAGGCCATTAAGGAAAAGATTTAACCGCACTGAAGTTTGGGGGCGTAAGGATTCGACGAGGGTTGTGGAAGCAGGAGCAGCAAGCCCAGGACCATGACCTGGATAAAACATGGAACGGCTATAGACGCCAAACCTAACGTAGCACTCGCTGCT
>PUNU01000281.1 GCA_003551865.1 Syntrophomonadaceae bacterium | reverse complement strand
AGTGGTTGCTGAATTCGATCAGACCGCGCAGGTGCACTTCATCGCCGACCTCTCGCTGTCGCACTCCATCGGCTTGTTCCCACAAATCCTGTAGACGGGCCGGATCATCCGTGCTCAGCCATTGAATGATTTCTTTTTGTTTCATCAGATATTATTACTTTATCAACGTCAGATTACTGTCAATTTAAAACTGCTTATGATGAATTAATCAGATTAAAGAGAAAATATGTCTCGTCAGGAGAATCTGTGGGCTTATTTCAGTTTCCTATCCATTTCTGTTTCTACCCCTTATGTGATCCTTTTTCAGCTTTAAGTTTTCTTACCTTTCTGAGTATCCTGGCATCTTCCTGATGACGCGGGTCATTGATGGCACTTTTAATCTTTTCCAAGGAATCAAGGTCTATCCAGTAAGCGGGAGCATTGCCGTATTTTCCCTCGATTCGCAGAGGCCAGACTTCATTGAACCGGAGGCTTTTTACTTCCACTAAGAGATCAATTCGATTCGGCTCCAGGCCGATTTGCACTACCTGCTCTGGATTGTTGTAATCCAGCAATGTCGGGCTTCCGAAACTTGCCAGGGACCGATTTGTCCGGGTAATGTTTTCTGTTGAATTTTCGACCCACAAATCCATATCCTTGGTGAAACGCGGCTTGGCATGATAGATGAAGGCCAGCCCTCCGACAATCAAATATCGCACCTCATAATGATGAAGTAAAACAAGCAAGTCTTCAAAATCAGCGATCGTATTCATTGTTTATCCTTTCGCGCCCTTTGACCTTGGCCAGATTCTCATGCAGAGCCGGAAGCGCGGAGAGTCTTTTTTCCGGCCCCTGCGCCTGCCAGTAGCCTAAATCCCAATCCTCCGCTTCCGCAAAAGAATGCGAACAATGCGACACGATTCTCGTTTTCCGTTCACGGGAACGCTGTAAAACCGTTTCTATACTGAATTGTCTTGATGAGTTTTGGTTATCCATCGCATGATTCACTTTGTTCCTTTTTTTACAGAAGGTAACAAAGGTAACGAAGGAATTCAGCAGAGGCGAATTTATTTTCTTTGTTCCCTTCGTTTCCTTCTGTAAAAACTGTATTTTCTAAAGTCTCCACCGGGGGTATCCGGGCGACAGTACAACGGGCATCCCTGTTTTATGCTCAGATCTTGCCAAGTCTTTGAAGTACCTTGATAATGTCTTCTTCGTTGGTTCCCCGTTGTTTGGCTTCTTTTTTCGCTTCGTTTTCCAGATTCACCTGCAGTTTCGGCAGGGGTACGTGCTGTTCGATCGATTTCCGCACCTTGGCCTGGGTATGCCGGTGTGAAACCTGGTTGAAATCCTCGACCAGTTCCATCGGCTTGCGGGAATAAAGCGTGGAAACGGTGATGTGATGCTTTTCCAGTTCCGGATTTTCAACCACGCCGTAAACCGGTGTCACGCTTTGAGAAGCGTAGTATTCCAGGATGTCGTAGAAAGAAGAAATCTCACCCTCCGGCGGGACTTCCAGAAGGAACAGAGCTTCGATCGGGCTTTCCGGCGGCAGCAGGTATGGATTCAGATTGTTCCGCAGTTGCTTTTCGTAAGTTGCGTTCGGGTCAAATGAAAATTCGGTGAAATGGTTGAAATAAGGTTTCGCGTTATACAGCGCAAAGTCCTCGTAGTCAATGTGGCCGTCGAGCAACTTCAATTTATCGCCTTTCTCCGGTATCATATTATATCGGCGTAAGGAACTTACCAGGGCCTGATTATATTCCTTCTCGGTTTGTCGAGTTTCGAATTTCAACCGGTTGGAAAAGAGAAAGATGTTCCCGCTGTTCCCGCTGTCGATGACTTCGCTCAACGCTCCTTGCAGGAATTCAATTGTATTGTCGACAAATTCGGCCGGCTCCAGCTTGGCGTACGGCAGAATGAGGGCGAATGAGGTTTTATCGGCCGGTTGAATATGTTCACGCTGGGCCAATGCCTGAAGCAGTCCGGCTGTTATTCCGTTCCCGGTTCCGCCGCCGGTCGAGCAGACCACCAACTCCCCTTCGACTCGGTGTAAAAGCTCTTCACGGATGGAAAGAAATGCGTCGCGCCCGATCCGCGGGTCTTTGCGTGAGCCGCGCATCTGGCCGCGAACCGAATGAACTGAGGCCAGGATCCGTGACTCGGCCGCTAATTTGCTCATCTCGGTTTCAGAGACGTTGACGATTGTACTTTCGGGGTTCAGTTCGCAGGCCAGTTTGCTGCCCGCTCCGCCAATGCCGATAGCCATTTTTATACCTCCAGAAAAAGTGATTTTTTAGGCGAATAAGCGTTTTTCCGGACCAGAGATTCCAATGCTCTGGCGCCGTATGAGGTGATGTACATGTTCTTGCGGTTCCCTTCGTCCCGTACATCGATGAAACGAAGGTATTGCAGAGCCTCAATAACCGAGGTCGCAGTCTGTTTTGTTCGGGTGATTTTCAAGGCTTTAAGGTCGTCGAAACAGTTAGTGATATTATAAGTGAGATTTCGGTCTTCCGCCACCGCCACCCAGTAAAGCACCAGGAAATGAGCTTCTTGTAAATGGGTGATTTGTTCTTGAAAAAGATTTTGTTCTGTTTCGCTCATTTTTGCTTTTCATTATTATGTTTTGTAAAAGTTCAGTATACTATACTATAAAAATTTTTCTTGTCAAATGCTTTTTAACTGATTCCTTGATTCTTTTATGTTCAGGCTATGCAAATGGAATTGGGGTTGCAAAGCGGCGGGATTAAAGTACTATACTATAGCACACAATAGTACAGTATACTATAGTACAGTTTACTAATATTACGGGATCTTACGTTTAATGCTTTCCACTGAAGCAGGGGGCGTTGTTCAAATCTTGTTGTTTCTTTTTTATTACACGTTCGGAAGTTCGTTCCATTGCGTGGTATATCTTGCGGACTGATATTGGCGAGACATTTTCCATTTCGGCTGCCGGTTCCCGGCGGCCGCGGGGGCGATGGAATTGGGACCAAATGCGGAGTTGATTTTATCCATCGCCTGGGAGATTGCTTTTTGTCTGGGGTCCTGGGGGACAAACATATCCGGTTGCGTTTCCGCTTCCGGCAGCAGATCGTTAAGCAGCACTCCGCATTTTTTGTATATATAACCGGATTTATAGATGCGTTCAAGTCCTTTTGCCGCGCTTCTGACAATAGCCGGAGTGTCGCTGGCAGGCGGGGTTAGAGGGATGCTGGCGGAATTGATGTATTGATTTATCGACCGGTTGAAGCGGCTGGTCAGGATAAATATCGTCACCGATTGAGCTATCAGTTTTTGTTTCCTCAGCTTGGCCGCCGCTTCACTAGCGTAACTGACCACAGCTTCGTGCAGATCCCGGTACTCTGAGATGCTTTGACCGAAACTTTTTGAGTAACATAAATTCTTTTGTGCAGCAGGTTGATTTTCCAGTTCGAAGCAGATTATGCCGCGCAGTTCCGTAACGGTTCTTAACAAAGTTATATTGAAGTTTTTCCGGATGTGCTGCTCGGGCAGATTTTTAAGTTCCAGCGGAGTTTTTATTCCATGTTTATTCAGTTTCCCGACTGTTTTCTGGCCAATCCCCCAGACATCTTCGATTTGAATTTTGGCCAGTGCCGTATTGATTTCCCGCGGGTGTAGAAGAAGCTTATACCGACAGGACGGTCTTTCTTGTTTTATCAGTTGAGTTGCTACTTTGGAGAGGGTTTTGGTGCGAGCCGCTCCGATCTTGATCGGGATACTGAGCCATTTATGACAGGTTTGAATCATTTGTTCGCATAAGACTTCAGCTTTTTCCGTGGGGATTTGGAGGAAAGCTTCGTCTATGGAATAGATTTCCAAGTTGGCTGTAAATCTTGCCAGGATATTCATTAGCCGGGCTGATATGTCGCCGTAGAGTTCATAATTGGAAGAAAAAACGGCAATTTTTTTTGCTTTTACCAAGTCCCGAATTTGATAGTAGGGGGTGCCCATTTTTACTCCCAATTCCTTGACTTCCTGGGATCTAGCCACCACGCAGCCGTCGTTATTGGAAAGAACAATTACAGGGCGGTGACGCAGTTCGGGACGGAAGATTCTTTCGCAGGAGACGTAAAAATTGTCGGCATCGACTAATGTTGTCAGGTTAGAGCTCATGGATCACCTTAGTCACTTTCCCCCAGATTTCGAATTCCATATCTTCGGTTAATTCAATCTGAGAATATTCGGAATTCTCGGGGTAGAGAAAAAAGCGGTTCTTTTTGGCAATCAGTCTTTTTAAGGTGAACTCGCCGTCGAGAATGGCGATAACGATATCGTTGCTGTGCACCTCCCGGGACCGGTCCACCACCAGTAAATCGCCCTTGCTAATTCCGGCATTGACCATTGAATCTCCTTCCACCCGAACAAAAAAGGTGGCCGGCGGATTGGTTATACAATATTTATTCAGGTCCAGTTGTTCTTCAATATAATCATCGGCAGGTGAGGGAAAGCCGGCCTGCACTTTTTCTCCAACCAACGGTGAGCAGCCGTTGGAGCTGGATGGAGGTGAGAAGAAAAACAGTTTGTCTTTTGCTGTCGGCATAAGGATAAGTTGTTTTTTTCGGTTCTGTCACGGTTTTTGTGGCGGCGCGAAAGTCTCTCCCCCGGGGGTACTGGGGTGACCTGAACAGACGCCAGACGCCTCTCTTAGAACAAACTTTGTCTTGTTATGTTGCGAATACAGTGGTTTTTGTACTTGAGCACAGTTTAATTTCGGATTTTACGCAACATAATACCTATTCTTGATATATCTTACCTGAACGGTAATGAAGCCGAATTCATGACAGTTGCCTCAGTCGCGACCTTACCGTTCTGGTTCCCGCGGTACGCACGCGGAGAATGGGGCGCATTCCGCGCTGTCTGCCGGACGAATACATTGCCGAGTTCGGCAGCACTATCGGGCGCGGCACAACAGCCGGCTGTCGTGAGGCGGCCATCGTGTGGCTGCTTGCCGCCTGCGGTGTTCGCGGCGTACAGATCCGGCGCCTGCGCCTCGACCACCTTGACTGGCAGAAACTGCGGTCGCTTTACACTGCGAACACACTCTCCTCCCCGCTGCTGCT
>PUNU01000289.1 GCA_003551865.1 Syntrophomonadaceae bacterium | reverse complement strand
TTTGCTTCCAAACTGTCGCGTTCTTTCTTTAGTTTTTCAAACTCCTCCTCAAGTTTTCTTTTTTCAGCCTCTACTTCAGCCCGTTCTTTCTCAGTAATATTTTCACGTTCTTTCTGTTGCCTGTTTAATTCGTCTTCCAGCTTTTTCTTTTCAGCTTCTACTTCAGCACGCTCTTTTGCAGCAGCATTTTCGCGTTCTTTCTGAAGTTTACTCAAATCGTCTTCCAGCTTTTTCTTCTCACTCTCCAGGACTTTCACGCGGCGCTGCAGCTCTTTTTTGAGATTACGCTCTCCTTCAGACTTGATATAGTTATGAATACTGCGATAGATGTTGAAAAAAATCATGACTACTACACCTGCAAGGGTGGAACCTAAAATAAGTGCAAACAAGGTCAGTTCCACCTGTCCCAAAAAATAGTTCACAGTAACTGTTTCAGTGTTAAGTATAGCCACTGCAACAATTACAAGGACTAACAGTATCATCAAAATAATAAAAATAGTTCTCAGCATTGTTTCTCCCTTCCAACGGCTTCCGGTGCTTGAATTATATCATGAGAAAGGAGACGGGGCAATTTGGTGACAAAGGGGACGGGGCAATTTTGTCACGTATTATCATTTGATTCTTGAAATGATTTCCCATGGGTAGGTCCGCTGCTCTTTCTATTTGCCTGATTGAATAAATTTATATCTCTTTTTTAATAGTGGACAGCAGTCCTATGAGCTTCTGTGTTCTTCTTACCCCCTATCTATATCTGGCACGTCACCGATTTTTTTACTTAACTCATCAAAGCTTATTGGTTTCCCAAAACGGCTTAGAATAAGCGTTAATATTGCTGGTATGACCAGGGCAACTGCGAAAGAAAGCAACAAATTACCCCTGGTGAAACTTGGGTCCGGGAAGTATATGGCGCCGGCAAAAAGACCAATGATTGTACTTAATGCAGCGCCCCATCCCGGGGAATGGGTTGAGTAAAGCCCATAAAGTAAGGGGACAAGAGCAGCGGCACAAACCAGGTCGGCGATAAAGAACAAATATAGCACTCCGTAGCCCTGAGAAGCAACTACAATAACCACCAAACATATGAGGCCTGTGATAAATCGGGCATACATCTTCAAATTTTCCGGACTGAGATCTTTCTTAAATCTTGCCAGGTCAACGGTAAGAATGTTGGCGATGCCATTTATTACCGTATCCACGCTGCTCATTACCAGTGCTATGCCAAGAACAATTACTATTCCAACCACCCAGGATGGCGTTGCGGATAGGACAACTTCGAACAATGCCGCAGAAGGCATAGCAGGTTCTTCCAACATGATCCACATAATCCCGAAAAACCCGGCAAGCATCATAATGGGGACGACAAGTAATCCTGCCACCATAAATGATTTACGCACTGTTGAATCATCCTTTGCGGCAAATACACGCGACCAGAAGCCTGCATGAAATGCGTTAGCAGCAATAACCGCTATTAATAAAGTTACCGCGAATTCCCAGCCGCCCCGGTGACCGAAGCCAAGTAAGTCTGGAGATACTTCTTGAGCACGTAATACAATCTTTCCAATGCCACCGAGAAAATGTACCGATGCAATACAGGCTATTATTAGGGCCGGAATCATTATTATAGCTTGAATGGTGTCGGTAAAAATAGAACCGCGTATCCCTCCGTAAGTGGTGTAGATTAATGTCCCGCCCCCTATTATTAAGGCAGTTAGCCACAGGGGGAGGCCGGTTATCAAATTGACTGCCAGGGCAATACCGGTTAACTCTGCGGCCAAGAAAATCGACATGTAAAAAACCGAACTCATTAAAGTGAGAATATACATTGGTATGCCATACCGGTAATACACAAACTCGGTCAGTGTAGAGCCCCTGGGGGCAACTTTGCGCAACCTTGGGCCTATCACGGCAAACATCATCACAGCCAGCGCCTGGGCTACGGCATAACCTCCAAAGGCTAGTAAACCACCCCAGGAGCCGGCTTCAGCCGGGCTGAATAAAATCCAGGCTCCCATAATGGATGCCAAAACTGTTGCCATGGCCACCCACGTGGTCAGGGTTCCTCGCGCAGTCAGGAACGAGTCGACGGTTTTAAAGCGGTCCCGGGTTATGTAAATATAAATAAGGGCCAGTACGGTAAAAGCAATAGTTATAAAAATAACCCAGAAGATCATTATTGAGCACCATCCTATCCTTTA
Organism: Syntrophomonadaceae bacterium; assembly: GCA_003551865.1. Next base: position 2,892 of record PUNU01000289.1, on the reverse strand, counting down.
AAAAACCTTTACCTGGTGTACGCAGGTAAAGGTTTTTTAATCAAGCTTAAACATTTCCTCCGCTGGCATTATCCAGATCAGGTCAAAGGGTCAGAACAAATCCAGTTCTTTCTCAGCCGAGTCACCTCAGCTCCCCTCGTTAATATACACTTTTCTTAAGCATAGCATTTATGCATGTTGTTTTCAATTTTGAGTTATTGACTTATACCCAAAATGGCTTTATAGTGATAATAGATATATACCCAAAAAAGATAGCGAGGTGTTGCGCAGGCAGTGTTACAGGGGCAGGATTAAAATAGCTGAAGCGGCGCTGCAATTTTTTCAAGAGGCACTGCTTCATCCGGTTATCAACTATCAAGGGAGGTAGAAGCGAAGATGTCTGAAAAAAAAGTTGACAACAGGCGATCAATCGACCCGGCAGCACTGTCTGTTATCGACAGGAATTCTGCTAACGGGCAGATTGAAACTACCTATGAACGCTACGTCAAGATGCAGCCCCAGTGTAATTTCGGCGAACAGGGCATATGCTGCCGAATTTGTTTACAGGGTCCCTGCCGCATAACCAAGAAAGCCAGCAAAGGGATATGCGGAGCGCATGATTACACAATAGTAGCCCGCAACCTTATTCGCATGATCTTCGGCGGTTGTGCAGCCCACGCAGATCACGCCCGCCACATGACCCACGTTGGCGAAATGATGGTCGAAGGCAAGACCCCTGATTACCAGATCTTGGATCTCGACAAACTCCATGCCGTTGCCGACCGAATCGGGGTGGAAAGAGAAGGTAAAAGCGACGGAAAAATTTTTGAAGAACTTGTCAAACTTGCCAAGGAAGATTTAACCCGTTTCGAAGGTATAAACGAGCCTCCGTTCAAGTGGTTAAGCCGATCGATCGTCGAAGAAAGGGTTGAAAAACTAGAGGCCTGTAACATAATGCCCCGGGGTGTATTCGGAACTATTTCCGAAAACATCGCCCAAACCCATGTCGGTATGGACGCTGACCCGGTGAACCTGATCTTCCAGGGTCTGAAAACCTCTGTGGCCGATTTCGGCAGCGAACATATTGCCACCGATTTTTCAGATATTATTTTTGGAACCCCGAAGCCGGTTGTTTCGGAAGCCAACCTGGGGGTAATCGATCCAGAATACATTAACATTGCCGTCCACGGGCATAACCCGATTTTAAGTGAGATGATTGTCAGGGCGGCCCGGGAGATGAAAGCGGATGCCGAACAGGTAGGAGCGAAAGGAATCAAGATTTCGGGAATTTGCTGCACCGGAAACGAGGTCCTGATGCGCCAGGGTGTTCCGGTGCTGACCAACTTTACTTCCCAGGAACTGCCGATTATGACAGGGGCTCTGGATGCCATGGTGGTGGACATTCAGTGCATAATGCCCGGTATTCGGGCGGTAGCCGAATGCTTCCATACCCTGATCATCACCACCTCTGTCAATGTCAAGATTCCCGGAGCCCACCACGTTGATTTTGTCGAAGATAAAGCCGATGAAAAAGCTCGCGAGGTAATCAACCTGGCCATCGAGGCTTTCAAAAAAAGAAACAATGGCCGTATCGACATTCCGGATGTAAGGCATAAAGTGGTTGCCGGTTTCAGCCTTGAAGCGATCCTCGATATATTTAAAGGACTCAATCCTGAAAACCCGATCAAAGTGCTGATCGATGCCATCGATTCGGGTGAACTGCGCGGTGTAGTTCTTCTTGCCGGCTGCAACAACCTCAAGCGCATCCATGACAACAATCACCTGGAGATTGCCAAAGGCCTGGCCAAAAACAACGTTTTTATGGTAGCTACCGGCTGTGCGGCCGGAGCTTATGCCAAGGCGGGTCTGATGACCGGTAAGGCAGTCGAAGATTACGCAGGAGACGGATTGAAGGCTTTTTTAAATCGCCTTAACGAGGCCAACGAACTGGAAGAAAAACTGCCCCTGGTTTTCCACATGGGCTCCTGTGTAGACAACAGCCGCGCTTACGATTTAATGACCGCCATGGCCAAAGAATGGAACATTGATACACCGAAGGTGCCTTACGCAGCCTCAGCCCCCGAGGCGATGAGTGAAAAGGCGGTAGCTATAGGCAGCTGGTGCGTCACCCTGGGCATGCCGACACATGTTGGGGTTTACCCGTATATTACCGGCAGCGACCTTGTCAACGGAATCGCCTTGCAGATCGCCGATGACGTTTACGGCGGTTACTTCATCTGGGAAGAAGACCCGGAAAAATCCGTAGATAAGATACTTTATGCCCTGGACGACCGGACCTGGAAGCTGAGAGTACACCGGTTGGCCAAGGAAAAATATGAAACAGAGGTTATTTCAGCAGGCTGGTAAAAATTCTTGTATGCAAAGGAGATAGATCCAATGGCTGAATCTGACAGCTTTGACGGTGTACTTGCCAGGGAATGGAAGGAATCCTTCGACGAAATTTTCGAAGGAGCAGTTGATGATTCAAAACCACCGTTAAAATTATATAAAAAAGCTTATGACGGGGCGGTGATCGCCACAAGTTATGCCGAGATCCTGCTCAATCAAGCAGTCAGGCTTTACGGCCCCGACAAACCGGTAGGTTATCTCGATACCGGCTATTACCTGCCCGTGATCAGGGCTTTAAGCGGCGAAGCCGTAGAAAAACTGGGGGAGTTACCCCCGATTTTAAACCGCATGCGCAACCAAGTCTACGAAGATTTGAACTTTCACAACGCCCGCCTCTGCGGGGAAGCGGCGGCTTACGCCGCAGAAATCATCGACGTCCTGCGTTATCTCAACGGAACCAGGCCTCCCGTGGAGCCCTGGACCGGTTTTCTCGGAGACCCGGTGGTGCGCCGCTACGGCATTCTCCTGGTTGACTGGACTATTCCCGGCCAGGCGGTGATCATG
>PUNU01000043.1 GCA_003551865.1 Syntrophomonadaceae bacterium | reverse complement strand
ATGACCAGGCCGCTGTTGTGAAAACAGCGGAAACCCTGGCTTTTTCGCTCGATGCAAAAATCAGGGTGCTTGATTATACGCAAACGCCAATCTATACCATAGATCCCGAGTTAAGCGATGAGGAAAGAGCAAGTGATTCAGATGACGGGGAAATGGGGCTGGAAGAAAGAGAGATCGAGCATATCTTTAAGGGCAATATGTACACTAAGAAAGTCTACGGGCCGGTGATGCAGAGGCTGTTGGTCGGTGCCCCGATTATCCTGGAAGAAGAGTCCAGAGAACCCGAGGCGGAAGGCGAGTCTGAGAAGCCCATTGTTTACGGCGCAGTGACCCTTAGCGTGCCCCTGCACGGCATAGAAGAAAACATTGCCCATATCAGCAGGTTGATACTGTATTCCGGCACCATCGGCGTGCTTATTGCCAGCATTTTTGCTTTCTCCGTCTCAAAGACCCTTACCCGGCCTTTGCAAAAAATTAATCGCGCCGCCCTGAACATGGCCAGGGGCGATTTTCGCTGTAAAATTGAGGAAGAATCTGATGATGAAATCGGGGGTTTGATCAAAACTTTTAATTATTCCGTAGAGCAGGTGGAAAAAAACATCGAGGAACAAAAAAGGTTGGAAATGCTGCGCCGCAACCTGGTTGCCAATGTTTCTCATGAGCTTAAAGCGCCCCTTGCTTCGGTACGGGGCTATTCGGAGTTAATGCTGGACGGGTTGATTGATGAAGATGACCGGGAGAAATACTTACAGATTATCCTGGACAACTCAGTGCACTTAAGCAGGCTGGTTGATGACCTGTTAACCCTTTCGCGCCTGGAAAGCGGTCAGCTTTCGATTGAGCACGAAGATGTCTCAATTGAGGAGCTTGCCCGCTGGAGCTTTGAGAGCGTTTCACCCCAGGGTGAAACCAAGGGAATTAATCTCGATTTTAAACTGGATCCCTCACTTTCTTACGTTAAAGGGGATCGCCATCGCCTGCACGAAGTTTTGGTCAACCTGCTCAGCAATGCAATTGAATATACACCGCCCGGAGGAAAAGTCACCCTGGTCGTTAAGCGAAGCGGTTCAGAGCTGGCTTTTGAAGTTATTGATAGCGGCTGCGGAATCCCCGAAGATGAAGTGCCCTATATATTCGAACGTTTCTATAAAGTGGACAAATCGCGCCGCCGTTCCGGCAGCGGCTCGGGCCTGGGACTGGCCATCTCCAAACAGCTGGTAAACTTGCACGGCGGCAGTATCGAGGTGGAAAGCCGGGTGGGTGAAGGCAGCACCTTCAGGGTGATTCTTCCCCTCTAATCTTATAAGAGACGGTTGTTGAGATAAGACCGGCGGGCTCAGGGTGCTTATTCTTTGCCGAAAGGTTAAACCTCAGGAGGTTACAGAAGTTTTCCCGTTCCACAGCCTCGGGGGTTTTGGCCCAGAGACGGAATAAAAATTAAAATCAGTATGTTTTTCACCGGTGAGGGCCGGCTTTTTGCCGTAGCCCATGGGCGGGCCGGCCTGCGGCGCACTTTATATGGAGCGCGCCGGGCCGCTCGTATATATGAAACCCACACAGTCGGTACGGGAAGTGTGATTAGCCACTTTTAGGGGTTTAGCTTACTTTAGCTTAGGAGGCAGTTTGCATGATCCTGGTTACGGGTGCGGCCGGTAAGACAGGGCAGGCAGTAATTTCAATGCTCCTAGAGTGTGGTTTGCCGGTTCGTGCCATGGTAAAGGACAAAGAACAGGCAGAGGAAATGGAACATAAAGGGCAGGCGGAAGCCGTGGTCGGTGATATGACCGCCGCTGAAAGCTACCGCCGGGCCATGCGCGGTATTGAGGCCGTCTATCATATCTGTCCCAACGTGCATCCCCGGGAAAGCGAGATTGGCCGACTGGCTGTAGCTATCGCACGGGAACTGGGGGTGAAGCACTTTGTTTATCACTCCGTGCTCCACCCGCAGACTGAAAAAATGCCTCACCACTGGCAGAAAATGCGGGTTGAAGAGATGATCTTTGAATCAGGTCTGGATTTCACTGTCCTGCAGCCGGCACCTTATATGCAAAATATTTTAACCGGGTGGGAGACAATTATAAAAAGCGGCGTTTACTATGTGCCATATCCGGTAGAAACAAGCCTCAGTCTGGTCGATTTACCCGATCTGGGTGAAGCTGCGGCGGTAGTTTTGACTGAATCCGGTCACAAAGGAGCCGTTTATGAAATTGTGGGCACCGAGGCTTTTAGCCAGGTAGAAATCGCTTCTGTCCTGAGCGAAGTCCTGGGGCAAAAAGTAATAACAGAAGAAATATCCCTCGAAAGCTGGTGTGACCAGGCGAAAAACCTCGGTATGGGCCCATACCAGGTCGATACCCTCCTTAAAATGTTTGCATACTACGCCCGCTTCGGGCTGAGGGGGAACAGCAACGTTTTGCGATGGCTGCTGGGCCGCGAGCCGCACGACCTGGGGGTGTTTGCCTCCCGTGAACTGGCCCCTTGATTATTTGGCGAAGCAAAAGTAAAGAGTGTTTAGCCTGCGACCCGGCAGGAGTCCAGTGCAATATCAGCCCATAAAGTTCGAGCGTTCCTGAGCGCAGCGAAGGCCGAAGGGGAGATTGTGGAAACGCCCCCGTGGCGCCGCTTTTCATACAACAAGGACAATAGGCTAAGTAGTTAAGATTTCCACTTAAAAAACGGGAGGTTTTCTAAAATGCCACTGGTATCTTTGGCTGATTTGCTGACAAAAGCAGACCGGGAGAATTACGCCATCGGAGCTTTTAACTGCAACAACATGGAGATTGTGCAGAGTATTATTAACGCCGCCGGAACAGAAAATTCCCCGGTGATTGTCCAGGCCAGTCAAGGAGCGATAAAGTATGCCGGACTTGGTTTTATCATCGCCCTGGTTCGCCAGGCTGCTGAAACCAGCTCTATTCCGGTGGTGCTCCATCTTGATCACGGCACAAGCTTCGAACAGGTAATGCAGTGTATTCGCTTCGGTTTTACCTCGGTAATGTACGATGGTTCCGCTTTACCGCTGGAGGAAAATATTGCCGAAACCCGCAGGGTGGTGGAAATAGCCCGGGTATTCGGGGTTTCGGTGGAGGCGGAGCTGGGCCGCATCGGGGGCACTGAAGACGATATCAGTGTCAGTGAAGCGGAAGCCCTTTTTACCGATCCGGGAGAAGCAGAGCGCTTCGTGGAGGAAACCGGGGTTGATGCCCTCGCTGTTGCTGTGGGTACGGCTCACGGCCTTTATAAAGGTGAACCGAAACTCGACTTTGGCCGCCTGGCCGAGATTAACAGGAGGGTCCCCTGTCCGCTGGTTTTGCACGGCTCTTCCGGGCTTCCCGATAAAAGCATTACCGAGGCAATAGGCCGCGGGGTGCGTAAAATAAACATCGATACCAATATCAGGGAAGCGTTTGTCGGGGCAATGCACAGGGTGATGGAAAAAAATCCTGACGAGATAGATCCGCGCAAGATTCTCGGCCCGGCCCGGGAAGCGGCTGCAGAAGTGATCACTCAAAAAATAAGGCTTTTCGGCTCTTCCGGAAAAATCTAGTCAAAAAATTTTTTTATTGGCGTAAGAAGGAATATTAAATATTGTGGAGAAAAGATAGAAACAGGAATAGTGTGTGAATGAACCCGGTGGGAGAGTTCCGATTCATGGGCGCCGAAGGTGCAACCCGTCGCCAGGCAAGCGGCGGGGAAACTCTCAGGCTTAAGTACCATCGGGGGATGCATCTCTGGAGAGAGTCCGCTCATGCGGAACACCGAAGGGGAAAGCCCTTAATCATTATTAAGGACGCAATCTCTCAGGTACTGAGGACAGGGTAAAAGCCGCCGGGCTTTCTCTGTCCTTTATTTATATTATGTTTTTTGGACTCGCAGTTATAAACTTAAAGGAAGGGAGGATCTAATATCAAATGAGTGGAGCGAAGAAAACACCATTTTATGAAAAGCACGTTGCCCTGGAGGGAAAAGTAATCGAATACAACGGTTGGCTCCTTCCCGTGCAGTACAAGAAGGGGCTGGTCGAGGAGGTCCACGATACCAGGAAAAGGGCGACCATCTTCGATGTTTCACATATGGGAGAGGTCAGTGTCAAAGGCAAGGATGCGGAAGCTTTTTTACAAAAAATCCTTACCAACGATGTTTCAAAGATGAAAGACAATGCCATTATTTACAGCCCGGTTTGTTACCCGGACGGCGGTGTAGTTGACGATATCCTGATCTACAGGATAAATAGCGAAAACTTTTTTCTTGTTGTTAATGCCGCCAATACTGACAAGGATTTTGAATGGTTCCAGGAAAACGCCTCCGGCGACATGAACCTCGAAAATCTTTCTCCGGAGTACGCCCAGATCGCCCTGCAGGGCCCAAACAGCGAAGCAATTTTGCAGAAGCTGACTGATACACCGCTGTCTGAGATGAAGTTTTACCACTTCCTGCCGGAAGTAGAGGTGGCGGGTATCGACTGTCTTGTTTCCAGGACCGGTTATACGGGTGAGGATGGATTTGAAGTTTACTGCAAGAATGAAGGGGCCTCCAGTCTTTGGGATTCGGTATGGGAAGCAGGACAGGATAAAGATCTTAATCCCGCCGGGCTTGGAGCGAGAGATGTCCTGCGTCTTGAAGCTTCCCTGCCGCTTTACGGGCACGAGCTTGGCAAAGATATTACTCCCCTGCAGGCCCGTTTAAACCGTTTTGTGGCCCTGGACAAGGCTGTTCCCTTTAACGGCCAGGAGGCTTTGAAAAAACAAAAGCAGGAAGGAATCAACAGGAAACTTTTTGGCCTGGAAATGCTGGAGCGCGGTGTGCCGCGGGAAGGCTACCCGGTTACTACCGGTGATGATCAAGAGATCGGTTGGGTTAGCAGCGGTTCTTATTCCCCGTCCCTGGATAAGTTTATTGCCATGGCTTTTCTTGATCCCGAAGCAGTAAAGCAGAATGAGGAAGTAAAGGTGGTAATCCGCAGGCGCTCCTACAGGGCGCAGATTACAAAATTGCCATTTTATAGGAGGGAAAAGAAATGAAATACAATATTATTGACGGCTTGAAGTATACCGAGCAGCATGAATGGGCTCGCCGGGAGGATAACACGGCCGTTGTCGGTATTACCGACTAT
>PUNU01000124.1 GCA_003551865.1 Syntrophomonadaceae bacterium | reverse complement strand
CAGCTGGCAAGAGTTACCGGTGTTTCATTGGGAATTATATGGAGATTAAAGAAAGTGTAGCAGGTACCCCGTCCCCCTGCTACACTTAAAGGAGAGCTGTGAGATGAACGATACTTCCCACAAAAATCACGACGCGATGCGGGATAAATTCTTAGGCTGTATGCTGGGCCTGGCTCTGGGCGATGCTCTGGGAGCTCCCTTTGAAGGAGCAGGGCTTACCGATGCCGGGCAGGTGTGGACCGCCGCCGGGCACAGCTCTCATTTGCGCTATACCGACGACACCCACATGGCTATTGGCGTGGCTGAATCTTTAATATCCTGCAAGGGCTTCGACGGCAGACACATGACAGAAAGATTTATCAACAATTTTGACCACGAGCCCTGGAGGGGCTATGGCCCCGGTCCGCCCCGCATCTTTATGAAGATCAAGACAGGCGCAGCCTGGGACAGGGCCGCGGAAGACATCTATCCCGGTGGCTCCTTTGGAAATGGCTCGGCCATGCGGGTAGCGCCGATTGGACTTTTCTTTTACCGCGACTTTGCGAGGCTTATCGAGGCAGCCCGGTTGCAGAGCATGATTACCCACGCCCACCCGCTGGGGCAGGAAGGTGCCTGCCTCCAGGCCCTGGCGGTGGCCCTGGCTGCCGGCTCAACCATGTCTGCCTGTGAAATCTTGGCCCGGCTTAAAGGCCGTGCCACCGAGGAAACCTACCGCCGCAAGCTTGAAGATATAGAAGTTCTTTTAGATGCCCCGCACTGCCGGGAAGTTGCCGTCCGACTGGGGAACGGCATTGAAGCTTTTAACTCTGTTCCGACTGCAATCTGCTGTTTTTTACGCTATCCCGATTCTTTTGAAGATACAGTGCTGGAAGCGGTAAGCCTTGGCGGGGATGCCGACACCATTGCCTGCATGGCAGCTGCCATCGCAGGCGCCCGTCTGGGTGTCGAAGCCATACCCGTGGAGTGGATTTCTAAGCTGGAGAACAAAGAATACTTGGAAAAACTGGCCCTTGATCTTTGGGAAGCGGCAAAGTAGCAGGGCAACCCCGTTTTCCTGCTACAAATGACAAATAAGCCGGCATTTTATGCCGGCTTATAAACTCAGGCCAATCTAATTATTGATTCCGGGTCAACCGGTGGTTACAATTTAACCACGTTTGTAGCCTGTGGTCCCCGGTCTGCTTCGACAATTTCAAATTCTACTTCCTGACCATCTTCTAATGTTTTAAATCCGTCTTCTTGAATTGCCGAGTAATGCACAAAAACATCTTCTCCATCTTCCTTTTCGATGAAACCGTACCCTTTTTGAGGGTTAAACCACTTTACAGTACCTTGCATTAAAAAAAAACCTCCTAATATTTCCCCGCTGGACGGGGGTTAATTCTATTAAAGGATATCACGAAGACGACAAAAAAACAAGGCATGTGGGATGTAGCAGGTACCCCGTCCCCCTGCTACAAAGGGGTTTGCTCTTTTAATGGCGAAAATATCACGACAACCCGGTTTAAAAAGGCCTGGCAGCTCTGATTTGATGACGATAAACTTAATTTATAAAGGTGCTGAACTATTAAAACCGATTATGAGGTTATAGTTGCCGGAGCAGGTCCGGCCGGTTCGCTCACCGCGGCACTTTTGGCCCGGCGGGGGCATGATGTGCTGCTGCTGGATCGGCACGAGTTTCCGCGTGACAAGGTTTGCGGAGACGCCCTGCCCGCCCGGGTCATAGACATCTTAGGGGAAGCGGGCATAAAAGATAAACTGGATGAGGCCCTGTCCCGCGGCGACTTCCACCCTCTTACCCGCATGCGCCTTGTCTCCCCAAAAGGCTATCATGGAATCTATCCATTGCACAAAAGTGAAAACGGATCCAGCCCTTTAATTGCGCCGCGCTTTTTCTTCGACCCCATTATCCGGCAGCATGCCGTCGATTCGGGCGCCGAGTTTCGACGCCTGAAAGTGGAGCGACCGCTTCAGGAAAACGAACGGGTTGCCGGCGTAACAGTTCTCAACGATGGCACCCTGGAAAATATACGCTCTTCAGTTACCGTCGGGGCGGACGGGGCAAACTCGGTCATTGCCCGGGTATTGCGTTCTAAAGCTTTTCATGTGGACGCCCACCGGGCTATTGCCCTTAGAGCTTATATCGAAGGGATCGAAATATATCCCCATGAAGCCGAATTTTATTTGCACCGCAGCATCTTGCCCGGTTACGCCTGGCTCTTTCCTCTCAAGGAAGGCCTCGCCAATATCGGTTTGGGGATGCGCCTGGACTACTACCGCAGGACGCCATGCAAATTAAAGAAGATGCTCGAGGAATTCCTGGCCATGCCGGTTATCAATAAGCGCTTAAGCCGGGACTGGAAACTTCGGGACATTGCCGCCTGGCCGCTTAACTTCGGGTCGCAGAAAAACCTGCAGTACGCCTTTGCCGGTGCTTTACTGGTCGGTGATGCAGCCGGTTTCATAAACCCCTTAACCGGCGGCGGTATTCAGCGAAGCCTGCTTTCGGCAGAACTGGCGGCGCGGACTGTCCAGGAAGCATTGCAAGGCAACGATACTTCCCGGACGGGCCTGCTGCAGTATGAAAAGCGCTGCAAAGAACTGCTGCTGGGCAGTTTAAGGTTGTCGTATCACCTGCAAAAGGTGTTGTTTCGTTTTCCCTCCCTGTTGGATTTCCTGGTAAGCCGCCTGCCGGCAGAGAGTAAACTGGCCCGGGCTATAATCGGCAAGCTTTAAAAGTTACGCAGCTTGCCTCACGCCGCCACCGGGCACTGCAAACCCGGCTCCAAATAAAAGCAGGCAAACTTGACACCGGATTATTTCTTAAATATACTTTATTTGCCCGGTGGGCGGATTTGAATGTGCGAAGCTGGATGACCATTATGAAAGTAGAGAAACAAGCTTTGTATGCATAAACTTATCGACATAATTACAAACTACTCCCTGGCTGATTTCTCCTCTGATTTAGTGTTCATTGGTATCGCCTATGGCTATATACTTCTTACCATCTTGATTCCCGTTTACCTGAAGAAAAAAGATTTGATCTCGAAGTTTCTTGCCCGCAAGATAGTCCATCTTTTCGCGGGCCTGGTAGTTTTAATCGTGCCCTTCTTTATCCTGCCCCTCCATGCGGTATTTGTTGCCGCCTCCCTCACGGTTGCCGTTTATTTTAGTTCCAGGGACAGCTCGGTTAAACAGCTCCAGGAACTTTATGAGTCGATTGGCGAAGAGGCCGAAGAAAGCATCGGCCGCCTGCAGGGCCCATTTTGCTACAGCATCTCGATCACCGTACTGATTGCCATTTTTGTGGTCTTTGCCCCCACTCAACTCTATTTTCCGATCTGCGGGATTTTAATCATGATTGTCAGCGACACCTTTGCTTCGGTAGTCGGCAAGAAGTTTGGAAGCATCAGGCTGTCTTTAGCCTACACCGGTTCCCAGAGGACGCTTGAGGGTTCGCTGACCTTTTTAGTTTCCGCCTTCCTGCTATGTTTTACGGCTTTTTATTTCTTTGGCTTGTTTAATCCGATCAGCCAGAGAGTCCTGACCATTGACTTGGTCATTGCCTACTCCCTGGCAACTGCTTTGGCGGGCACTTTAATTGAGCTGTTTTCTCCCTCTACTTTAGACGACCTTACCGTACCCATCGTAACAACCATGGTTATATTTTCACTGAGCCTCATACAATAAAAAGAACAATTTGCAACCAAAAACAACCGTCCCGGCGCTGCCCCTATTTTATGAGGCCAGGCCCGCGCCTAAAGCCACTGCTAAAAACCAGATGAAGAAACTGTACTTCATGATTGTGCTGCTTTGTTCCAGGACCTTGCTGGAGGCGGTGCTCCGCGCCTTGAAAATGACGAAGGTAAAAAGCGGGTAGAGGCCAAAGATTACCAGCACAAGATAAACCGGGCTGTACTGTTCGATAAAAAAGGCAGCCAGCATGGCCAGGCAGGCTACTGCTAAAAAGGCGATTACAAATAAACGGGCGGTTTTCTTGCCCCAGGCGGTGGCAATCGTCCGGCAGTTTTGCTGCCGGTCTCCCTTGTAATCGGCCATTGTTTTTAAGATCTCCCGGCCCATAATGGCAAAGAATACGGTGACAGCAAGCACAAGGACCGGCCCGATATTCCCTGCCGCAACGCCTCCAAAGATGAAGCAAAGCCCGATAATCGCGGCTACAGCCGCATTGCCCCAGAGGATGGTGCATTTAAGTTTCCAGGAGTAGAGGTAAAGCAGGGTGTTTGCCCCAAGAGCGATTAAAAAAGCGGGTTGGTTGATAAGTGCGGCGGTGAAAAGCGACAGGGCGGTGCCGGCTATAGAAAAAATGAGCGCCCCCCGCGGGCTGATCAACTTGGCCGGCAGGGGCCGATCGGGCTTGTTTACCCTGTCTATTTCAATATCGACGTAGTCATTCCAGGCATTGGTGGAAACTGTAATTAAAAGCACCGTTATGGTTGCCATGATGATTGGCCACCACGATGCAGGCCCTGCCACGTAGCCGCTTAAAAGCACGGCTATACAGCCCGCCAGGGCATTGACCGGACGGCCAAGCCTGTAGTATTCCTTGAGCATATTCTTCCTCCCTCAAAAGGCCGTTATTTTTTCTAATCATAGCATAAAACAAAGGATAATAGACGCCCATTAGACCTACCGCTGACCGCGCAGGCAAAAAAATCAAATTGCCCGCTAAAGACTGTTGCCTTTTAGATAGAAAAGTTGCATAATAACTTCAGCATACCAGGAAGGAGAAGAGATGATTGGCCAGCTACAAGTTCATCGTCAACCCGATTGCCGGAGGCGGCAAAGCTGCGGCCTTGATGCCAAGGATTGAAAGAAATTTTAAAGAAGCCGGGGCCGATTTTGACATCTATGTAACCAGGGCTCACAAAGACGCCATTGAAGCGTCAGCCAGGGCGGCCGAAGAAGGCTTTAATATCATCGTAGCCGTAGGCGGTGACGGCACGGTAAACGAGGTTCTAAACGGCATTGCTCGTACCGACGCAGTTTTGGCGGCGGTTCACGGCGGCAAGGGCAACGACTTTGCCACCGCGGTCAATATGCCCCGCGACCTCGATGCCGCCTGCAGCGCACTGCTCCAGGCCAACACCAAAGACATTGAT
>PUNU01000022.1 GCA_003551865.1 Syntrophomonadaceae bacterium | reverse complement strand
GGTATAGTAGAGCAATAAGATTAAGAAGAAAAGAGAAACAAGCCGGCTGTTAAAAATACCGCCGAAAACCTGGGGCTGAGTGGCATAACCGTAGCGCTTACCCAACAGCCAGGAGCGGTAGCCAATCAGGTAGTAGGTAAAAGGGGTGATAAATATACTCCAGCCAATAACATAACCATAAGCACCATAACCGGTTTGGTAAGCAAAACCGGCATGGCCAATGATAGTAAAGGCGGTGATGTTGCTGGCAAACAACGCCATAAAGACGGCAATGCTGCCCAGGCCCCTTCCTGCCAGGAAGTAATCTTCGCGGGTCTTCAAAGTAACCCGAGCCCCGTAAACGCCAATTACAATTAGAATACAAACGTATATTAGCAGTAACCCTATGCCAAAGGTGTTGATCATCTTTCAGTCGACTCCTTATTTTGCTCCGGTTCAACTGCATCGGCCGGGGGATCAGGCCAGGCCAGGTCAATAATCACCTTCATGGCAATGAGAGCCAGGATGGTATAACCGACATAAAAAGAAAAAGCAAATGGCATAAAACCAAGCAAAAGAGGCACCCGGTCGTCAAGGTTCCAGAGCCAAAAGCTGTTGTGCAGGACAAACATAACCAGGACAATCAGGATCACCAGGATCAGGCGGGTTCTAAATTTCATTTTTGAACAGCCTCCAAATTAAACTGCCGGTTTTTAACCGGCCCGATTACCTTCTGCTTATTCGACGAGCAAGCTATATTTCCTGCCAGAGCCTGGCAATCAACGCCCGATAAATAAAAACCACCTTCCCATATACCTTGGAAAGGTGTATCATATACAACTTCCAGGTTCGAAGGTTATCTACTCGATGATCACTTCCTGGAATGCGCGTTCTTCACCGCCCACTTCAACCAGGATCTTGTAAAGGCCCGGTTTGCCAAACCAGATCATATCGGCAATCGTGTCCTCATCGGGACGGACCTCATAAACATTGTCCGCCAGCACTTCATCGGTTTCGCTTTTTATCAGCATTACCTCGATCGGTTCATTTTCAAATGGTTCGTTGTTATAAAAAGAGAAGTAAAAATCTTCATTGGCTTTAAATCTGGTTTCCGGTGAGAGAATTCTATCTTCTTCATCCACTTCATGGCCCATTTCCAGGACAACACCCTCCACCGCAGAGCCGGTCGGTTCCGGGGGTTCCTGCTCATTGTCGCAGGAAACCACGAACAGCACAGCCAGCACTGCGATGAAAACCGGCAAAATAAATCTTTTTTGCATATGTCAACCTCCCCAAAAATCTCGAATAAAGAGCGATAACGGCTAGGTTTTAATTCGCGATTTTGGGAGTTATTCCTTCAACAGCCAATTATCATTTATAATTATAAGGCAAATAAAGGATTAACCAAAACCGGTATAGAAATTATGTCTGCCAATCTTTGCAACAGGAGGAAACTGTCAATGAATTTATCCGTCCGTAAAATTGTTATATCCGGTATCCTGGGCGCTATAACTATTTTGCTCGGGGTGACCAGGCTGGGATTCATTCCGGTGCCCACTCCGGCCGGCCACGCCACGATCATGCATATTCCGGTAATACTTGGGGGTGTACTGGAAGGCCCGGTTGTCGGGCTCATTACCGGGGCAATATTCGGCCTGTTCAGCTTTCTCCAACCGGGTGCCCCCTTTTTTGCCGATCCGCTGGTTTCAATCATTCCACGACTTTTTATCGGAATTGTCTCCTACCTCGTTTATTTCTCCACCAGAAAAATCAACAGTGTGCTGGCCTGTATCCTGGCCGGGGCTTTCGGTTCGGCCACCAACACCGTACTGGTGCTGGGAATGGTTACCTGGAGAGGGTACCTGCCGGCCGAAGTTACCGTGCCCCTGGGTGCCCTGCATGGAGTGCCGGAGCTGATCGTGGCCGCAATATTAACGGTTATCCTGGTCAAAGGTATTCAGCGCATCAGGCCTGTCGAAGAAGAAACCGGCTGAAGGAAACTTGCCGGACAAACATCCAAAGTATTGACAGGCGCGGTTACTTGCCGTATAAAGTATCTTGCACCTATTTTTAATGGAGCTGTAATCAATTGCCCTCTCTGATCGAAACAACCAACCTGACCCACTGCTACCGGCCGGGAACCAAAGACGCCGTCAGGGCCCTGCACAATATAAGCATGAGCGTTTACCGGGGTGAGATGCTGGCTATAACCGGGCGGAACGGATCGGGCAAGTCTACCCTGGCCCGCCATTTCAACGCCCTTCTCACCCCCAAAGAGGGAACTGTAAGAGTCAGCGGCCTTATTACATCCGATAAAAACAATATCAAGAGCATCCGCAGGATCGTAGGCATGGTTTTTCAGAATCCCGAAAACCAGCTGGTAAGCAGTGTAGTGGAAGAAGACATCGCCTTCGGGCCCGAAAACCTGGGCCTGCCCCGCGATGAGATAATCGAACGGGTCAACTGGGCCCTCGAAACCCTGGGCCTGGAAAATCTGCGCTTCGGTTCTCCACACAATCTCTCGTCCGGACAGAAACAAAAAGTAGCAATTGCCGGTGTTCTGGCCATGAAGCCCGACTGTATCGTCCTGGACGAGCCGACGGCCAACCTCGACCCCAGAGCACGAAGAGAAGTGCTGGACAGCGCCTTTCAGCTAAACCGGGAAGAAGGTATTACCATCGTTTTGCTGACCCACTTTATGAACGAAGTTATTTTCTGCGACCGCATGATTGTCATGGACGAGGGTGAAATAGTCATGCAGGGACCGCCCCGGGAGTTATTCCAACAGGGCGAAAGGATAACCTCTTTGGGCCTTGATTTTCCGGTAGCCGCCCGGCTGGCATCCGGTCTGCATCGTGAAGGTTTCCCGATCACGCCGGATATCATTCAAACCGAGGAGCTCGTCGAGAGTATATGCCGATTGAAGTAATTAACCTTTCTCACAGCTACAAGGAAGGAACCCCTTTTGAGCACAGGGTTTTGTACGATATTGATCTGCTGGTCAATGACGGAGAATTCGTGGGCATAATCGGCCCGACCAGGGCGGGTAAAACCACTCTGGCTCAGCATTTCAATGCCCTTCACATTCCCCACAGAGGTAAAGTTTTAATTGACGGTTGTGATACGGCGGATAAAAAAACTGACCTGATCAACCTGCGCCACCGGGTCGGTTACGTCTTCCAGAATGCAGACTACCAGCTTTTTGCACCCACCGTAGGCGAAGATATCGCTTTTGGCCCCAAAAACCAGAACCTGTCCCGCACTGAAGTAGAAAAACGAGTGCGGGAGGCAATGGATCAGGTGGGCCTCGATTATGAAAATCTTAATAACCGCGATATTTATGCCCTCAGCGGGGGGCAAAAAAGAAGGGCAGCCATCGCAGGGGTACTGGCCTGCCGGCCAAAGATCCTGGTGTTGGACGACGTTACCGCCGGCCTGGATCCCCGCGGCCGGGAAGAAATTTTGGACGTGATCAAAAAGCTGCACCGCCGGCAAAATATGACAATTATTTTTATCAGCAACAGCATGGACGAGGTGGCAATGATGGCGGAACGGATTGTAGTGATGAACGAAGGCAGGATTGCCATGGATGATAACACCAGGAAGGTTTTCTCTCGAACCAAAGAGCTGCGCTCAATCGGGCTGGAACTGCCCGAGGTTACTATTATTATTGAAAAACTGCGCTCAAACGGCTACTCAATCCCCACTGATATACTGAACGTAGATGAAGCATTAAAAGCGATTACAGCGGCCCTGCGACAAGCTGAGGAGGCGCCCGGAAAATGGAGCTGACCAAAAACATAACCCTGGGTGTTTACCTGCCCGGTGAAACTTTGATCCACCGCCTGGATCCCCGGACCAAGATTATTGCCGGTGCCGTGCTGGTGGTCCTGTTGTTGTTTCTCCGCTCTTATGCCGCTTTCGCCTTTTTTGCATTATTTACGGGCGCGCTGATCTTTGCCTCCGGTATCCCCGCCGGTTATGCCCTGCGCGGTTTAAAACCGATGCTCCCCGTGCTTGCCCTAATGTGGATTTTCCAGCTTTTCTTATACAACGCGGACCGGTCGGCTGTGCTTTTTAACTGGTGGATTTTCGAAGCAACTACCGCCGGACTGCACATGGGAAACTTGATTACCCTGCGGGTGTTGTTTCTTTTCACCGTCACCACCCTGCTGACCCTCACTACATCGGTGGTCAGCCTGACAGACGGGCTGGAAAGCCTGCTCAAGCCCCTGCGCTCGATCGGAATCCCGTCCCAGGAGCTGGTCATGACCCTGGTTATCGCCCTGCGATTTGTCCTGATCCTGGCCGAAGAACTGGAAAAGATAGTGAAAGCCCAGATGGCCCGCGGAGTGGCTTTTGACCGGGGCAATTTCATCCAGAAAACAAGGAAGGTATTCCCAGTCTTTCTGCCCCTGTTTATCGGTGCTTTTAAGAGGGCCGAGGAACTGATCGTGGCCATGGAAGCAAGAAGCTACAGCGGGGGCAAAGGCCGCAGTAAAATGAAGACCCTGCAAATGGGCAGGGTTGATCTGGTCGCAGCCGTGGTATTATTCTCATTTTCCGCTTTATTAATCTTCGTAATAATCAGCGTCGAGCCGATGATCTAAGCATAGGATAGCGGGCAGCCAAATGAAGTTCCCACCGCCAGGGCGGCCCGTACCTGTTCGCTTGCCGGGTCAACCCGCTTGTTTCTCTCAACCACTTCTTTTAAAGGCACGGATTCAATATTATAACCTTTCAGGCAGACCATTTCATTATAACGGCCGGCAACAAAAAGTTCCACCGCTCTGCACCCAAAGCGGGTTGCCAGCACCCGGTCGTAAGAAGTCGGGCTGCCGCCACGCTGGACATGACCCAGTACAGTGGCCCTGCTTTCCATACCGGTACGCTTTTCAATTTCCCGGGAAACCTGCTCCCCGATCCCTCCCAATCTTTTAAGATTACCTTTTTGCCAGTACAGCTGCTCCCCTCCTTCCGGATAGGCCCCCTCGGAAACTACCATAATGCTGAACTTCTTTCCGCGCCGGAGGCGCTCCATAATTTTTTCATTAATGCAGGAGTAATTAAAGGGGAGTTCGGGAATGAGGATAATATCGCCGCCTCCGGCCATCCCGGCCTGCAGGGCTATCCAGCCCGCATTGCGCC
>PUNU01000148.1 GCA_003551865.1 Syntrophomonadaceae bacterium | reverse complement strand
ATTGCACCTGCCCATCCTGCGACTTCTTACATCGATGTTCTGGGTTCTGTGGTTGTGGCTTTGTACCTTTTATGGAGCAGTTTTCGGACGGCACAGCGAGCAGTGCTTGATGCAAACAGCAAAAGCTCAGTATTGCTCGAACGGTATGAATAAAGCTTATAGTTCCGGATATTTTGGAGATAAAAGCATTTTGTAAAGCATGCAGGCCGAGCAGCCTGCAAGAACTCGGAAACCGCTTGCACAATCAAGATTCTCTTATTGAACAGTCCCAAGCAACCTTATTTAAGCCGCTTACCGGAGCACGGCCGAACGCTGGGTAAAGATGAGGATAATCAGCGAAAGCAGCATCATCAGGGCGGCCATGGCGGCGGCTGTTTCCAGCTCCCCGGTGGAAAAACGCAGGAAAATCGCCACCGGCAGGGTTTCTGTATAACTGGTATAGGCCCCGGCCAGCATTATTGTCGCGCCAAACTCGCCCATAGCCCGGGCCCAGGCCAGCAGAAGACCGGCGGCAATCGCTTTTCGGCTCAGGGGCAGGACAACCCGGGTAAACACTTGAAACGGGCTGTCTCCCAGGGTGGAGGCCGCCTCTTCGAGAGCGGGGTCCACCTTTTCCATGGCCACCTTGATTGTGCGCAGGGCAAAAGGAGCGGCAATGAAAAACTGGGCTGCGACGGCTCCGGCGGGGCTGAAAACAATTCTTAAGCCCCGTTCGGCAAGCCAGTGGCCTCCAGGAGAGCTGAATAACAACAGCAAAGCCAGGCCGCTGGCCAGGGGAGGGACCAAAACCGGCAGGTAGAGGATTCCCTCGGCCAGTTCCTTGCCGGGAAAAGTGCAGCGGCTCAGCACATAGGCGGCGGGTATGGTGACCAGGCCGGCCAGGGCGGCCGCGGATACGGAGCTGAGCAGGCTGAACACGAAGGGCTGAATAAAGGCCCCGGATGAGAAGATGCTGAACAGGTCA
This sequence comes from Syntrophomonadaceae bacterium, assembly GCA_003551865.1. The sequence goes on along the minus strand of PUNU01000148.1, from coordinate 4,208 downwards.
CTTCCCCGGAGAAAAATAAAAAGAGAAGCGTAGGCCGCAGCGACGAAAAGAAGGAGGAAAAGAAAAACAGCGAAAAAAACTGCCTTAAACCAGTTGACGGGCATTTACAGTCCTCCCTCCCGCTTTGATAGCGCCATTTAACTCACGAAGCTTGGGCCGACTTGCCGTTTGAAAGGTTTAAGCGGAAGTTTGCCCAGCCGAGCAGTTCCTGCCTGATATGGGTGGCAACCAGTGTAACCGGGCGGTGGCGGAGGCAGTAATCCTCAAGCAGGGCGGCAACCTGTCCGCACATCACATCGTCAAGGCCGCTGAACGGTTCGTCGAGAAGAAGAAGATCAGGGCGGCGCATTAAGGTGCGGCCAAGATTTACCCGGCGTTTTTCCCCGCCGGAAAGGGTCTCCGGGTAACATTGTTCGTATGCGGTCAGATTAAGTTTACGCAGCAGTTCATAATATAGGGGAGGGGTGTTATCGTTTCGGGCCAGTGAATATAGCAGGTTTTGCCCTACCGTTAAATGGGGAAACAGGGTATTGTCCTGGCTCATTAAGGCGATTGAGCGAAGTGATGCCGGCAAATTTACTCCCCTTTCATGGAACAGGAGGCGGCCGTTTAATAGAATATGCCCGCTGTCCGGACGTTCAAGCCCGGCCAGGCAGCGCAGCAGGGTGGTTTTACCCGATCCCGAGGGGCTGCAAAGCAGCATCGTTTCTTTTCCCAGGGAAAAGCTTGTCTCCAGGGTGAAAAGAGGAAACTGCCTGATGATCGAGACTTCCAACATGGCTTATTGTCACATCCCGTTAATAGTATGCCGGGCAGGGCAATCCCGCCGGTTGTCTTTAGTTTGCCGGAGGAAGAAATTAAACCGTACTATATTTTATTGCCGTTCCGGCAGGCCAAAGCCGTGAGCTTCAAATATCTTTTCGCCGGCTTCAGACAGTATGAACTGCATTAAATCCAGCGATTCTTCGGGCAATTCTGTTGAAGAAAGCACCCCGATTGATATCTTGGTGGTGACGTTTTGTCCCTCCGGTATGGGAACAACTTCTACCCGATGTTCCATTTCCCCCACCGAGTTGATTCCTGTTATGCCGGCATCGCCCTGCCCGAGGGCAATGGTGAGGGCGACCTGCGGTGCCGTAGTCACCCGGCTTTCTATGTTACCGGACACTGCCTCGAAAAGCCCGTTTTTTTGCAGCAATCGTTCGGCCGCCCGGCCCATTGCCGCCGATTCTTCACAGAGAATCACTTTCAACCCTTCTTTGGCCAGGTCGGACAATTCTTCTATTCCCGCCGGGTTGCCCCGGGGTACCACTATGGCGGGGATAAAAACTGCAGCCTGCTCCCATTTTTCAAGCAGGTTTTTTTGCTTCGCTTTCTTCATGTAAAAGTCATCGGATGCTATGTAGAGGTCACCTTTACCGCTTAATTCCGCCTGGGCAAGCAGGCGGCCGGAATTGTTAAAGACAAAGGTTATCATGGCTTCGCCGTTCTGCCGCTCTCCGGTGTAAGCTTCCACTATTTTTTCCACCGGTTCTTTGACCCCGGCGGCGGTGTAGACGAGAATTTGGGTATCACCTTTTTCTTCCGGGGAGCCGACGGGTGAAGCGGTATTTTCGCCGGCCGGGCATCCCAAAACAGTCGGTATGAGGCAGAGGAGTACCAGGGCTAATATTTTAATAAAATTCGATCCGCCTGGAAGCAGGTCTGTCACCTCTCTTGCTCAGTGGGCCAGTGGACAGAGGTGGGTTAAACCCATCAGTCGGGCTGCTCCCACAGCCGTAGTCCCGTAGAATACCACCGGCTTACTGCTTTTTTGGGCTTCAATAAAAGGTTCGGCAGTATTGTTAACGAAAACACTGCCTGTTACCAGCAGCAGGTCGCTGTTATCGATTAGATCCGGCGTTTTTTTCACGGCGTCCCTGATCTCTATGCCGCTTATTGTTTTTCCCAGGTTGTCTGCACCGAGGTCGGTTACAAAAACCATCTCTGCACCAAACTGATCGGCGCAGGCGTTGATCAATGCCGGCTGGTAGCCTGCGATGCCCAACCGCACCCGGCCGTACCGCCGCTCGAGTTCAGCGGCAATCTGCATTCCGCATTTTACCGGCTCTTCATTCCGGCAGTGGACAGTTTTTTCGATCAGGCCCAGTTCATGCAGAAGTGCGTTGAGAACGGCAATAAAAATGGCCCTGTTTTTATTGGCGCTCAAATCCAGGGCAAAAGCCTCTTCCGGGGTTCCCGCAAAATCAGTCGGGGTGGAGGTAAATGCTTGCCCCGGGCTGTTCTTTAAACGGGCCTGCAGCAGCACTTCTTTCCCCCTTAAAAGCGGGTAATCCCAATCGCCGGGACTGCCTATTGCGTCCGCAGCGCTTAAAGGCTTAACCTCGACAGGAGTTTTTAGCAGGGCACTGCCGGGTTTTATAACCACGTTAATCAGCGAGAGCAGTTGATCATATAAAGTTTTTTGCGTATTATCGTCCAATTTTACTGTTTGATTTCCTTTCCGGGCAGCATATATCGCCCCTTAATGCCCCGAAGCTATATTAATGTTGCCGCATTAAGCAGGCAAACTTTACAGGCCGCTTTTGCCAAAAGAACATCTGGGAAAAACACAGGTTTCACAGCGGCGGCAGAGACCGCCGTGGCCCAGGGCGGCTATTTCGTCGGCACTAACTCTTTCTCCCGCCAGCAAGCGCGGGAGTAAAATATCCAACACCGTATTCCTATAGTACATGGCGCAGGCCGGCAGACCGATAACCGGTACTTCATTTTTATAGGCTAAAAGAAACATGGCCCCGGGCAGGGCCGGTGCTCCATACTTGACGATTTCCGCCCCGGACTGCTTGATGGCTGCGGGGGTGACATCGTCGGGATCTACCGACATCCCGCCGGTGATGACGATCATAGTGCAGCCGTTGTGCAGGTGTTCTTCGATTGCGGAAACAATTGCCTTTTTGTCGTCGGAAGTATACGATATTAACGGTTTTTCCAGGCCGTAGCGGGCAGCTTTTTCCGCCAGGACGGGGGCAAAGCCGTCTTTAATCCTGCCTTCCACCACTTCCTGTCCGGTAATTACGCCTCCCACTTTAAAGTTTAAGTAGGGGCGCACTGCAAAAGGCGGGGGTCCTTCGGTGCATATCTGTTCCACTGCCGTTACTGTTTCTTCCTTGACGGCCAGGGGAATCACTTTGGCCCCGGCGGCTGTTTCACCTGTTTCAACCGGTGTGTTGTTATGCAGGGAAGATACTACTACGTCGGAAATGCAGTTAATTCTCTGCAGGCGGGCGACGTCGATTTTGAGCAGGCCGGGGTGGGCTGCCTTTAGATCAAGCCGCCCTTCCGAAGGTCCGTTGAGCTCCAGGCCGGATCCTGCCAGGGCCCCGGCGATACGTTCTCCGGCGTCGTCTTCATGAAGCTCATCCGGTTCCAGTTCAAGGATATAAACATGTTTTTTGCCCAGGCTGAGCAGGGCGTTTACGTCTTCGGCTTTAATACGGTGTCCCTTTTTGAAAGCGGCTCCTTTGAACTTTCCTTTCTCGATCCTGGTAATATCGTGGCTGATCACCTTGCCGACCGCTTTTTCTGTGTCCAACAGCTCCAACTTCATGGTTATGCACCTTCTTTGCCCGGATTGACAGCCGCTCTTTGTCTTTTATACGGTATCGTTATGCTTGTCCAAGTATAACGATGCTCTTAAAAAACCCTTTCCAGAAATGCGAGGGTTTGATTTAAGAAATAGATCGATTTTGTATAATCCAATTACTGATGCTTGTTAACATCACAAATATTATTCGATTAAAAATTTAATTTTCCTTCCTGACCTAAAATTTTTTCAAGTCAAGATGAGAATTATTTAGCCTAGATCCACCCCATCTTTTTGAGAGCTTTATTTTCACCGATGGCCACAATAACATCATGTTCTTCAATAATATCCTCAGCACCGGGGGATATATTGGTGTCACCGCCGTTGTTGCGGCGTAAAGCGATGACACTGACCCCGTGCTTGGCCCGCAAATTCAGCTCCTTTAAAGATTTATTGATCATGAAATCGGGTGCTGAAACTTCTACCACACTGTATTCATCGGATAGTTCGATCATATCGATAATGGTCGGAGCAATCAGGCTGTGGGCCAGTTTTTGACCGACATCACGCTCAGGAAAAACCACCTGGTGGACGCCTATTTTGTTGAGAACTTTTCCATGAAGCT
>PUNU01000180.1 GCA_003551865.1 Syntrophomonadaceae bacterium | reverse complement strand
CTGATGTTTCAGGGCCGGTGCCTTTACCGACAGAAAGAAGCCTTTACACGGTTATTCGCGCGCCGCATAAGTATAAGGACTCCCGGGAGCAATTCGAAATGAGCACTCATAAGCGTCTGATTGATATCCTCGATCCTACACCAAAAACTATTGATGCTCTAATGAGACTTGACTTGCCTGCCGGTGTGGACATTGAAATTAAGCTCTAGCTGATAGGCGGGAGGTGTCTTGTAATCATGACGAAAGCAATTCTGGCGCGTAAAGTGGGCATGACCCAGGTTTACGACGAGCAGGGCCGGGTAGTTCCGGTAACAGTCCTGGAAGCCGGGCCGTGCCGGGTGGTCCAGGTTAAGGAAAAAGATAAAGACGGCTATAACAGCGTGCAGCTCGGGTTTGGCGAGAAGAAGCCGCAGCGGGTCAACCGGCCCTTAAAAGGCCATTTTAAGCAGGCCGGGGTCGAGCCGATGCGCTGCCTGCGCGAATTCAGGGTAAGCGATCCTGCCGAGTACAGCCCCGGTCAGGAGATAAAAGCGGATTTTTTCTCCGCCGGCGATTACGTTGACGTGAGCGCCACCGCCAGGGGCAAAGGCTTTGCCGGTTCGGTCAAGAAAATGAACTTCGCTACCGGTCCGAAAACGCACGGTTCTCATTATTACCGCGGTCCCGGAACGCTCGGCGCGGTCGATCAGGCCCGGGTTTTCAAGGGACGCAGGCTTCCGGGCCGAATGGGCGGCTGGCGGCGCACAGTGGAGCACCTCTACGTCGTCGACACCGACGCGGAAAAAAATATCCTGCTGGTAAAAGGTTCCGTTCCCGGTCCCCGGGGCGGCCTGGTCGAAGTCAAAGAATCGGTGAAAAGCAAGTAAGGGAGAGCCCCAAGTTAGGGACAGCCCAATGAAAGGAGATGCCTTGAGATGCCTAAACTGGCACTTTACAATAGAGACGGTGAACAGGTCGACGAAGTTGAAGTCCAGGCCGGTATTTTTGAGGCGCCGGTTAAGGAAGGCGCCCTCTACCAGACTGCCGTCTCCCAGGCGGCAAGGCGCCGGCAGGGTACGGCTTCAAGCAAAGATCGCAGTGAGGTCAGGGGCGGCGGCAGTAAGCCGTGGCCGCAGAAAGGGACCGGTCGTGCCCGCCACGGCAGCATTCGTTCCCCGATCTGGACCGGCGGAGGAGTGACTTTTGGCCCGCACCCGCGCGATTTTGGAAAAAAGGTGCCGAAAAAAATGCGCCGGGCCGCGCTTAAGTCGGCCCTGAGCGATAAATTTAAAGAAGGCAAACTGCTGGTGGTCGATGATTTTGCCATCGACACGCCGCAGACCAAAAATATGGTCGGTTTGCTCGGAAACTTGAATGTGAGCGGGGGCACTTTGATCATAAGCGCCGAACCGGATCAGAATATTATTAAGTCGGCGCGCAACCTGCCCGGGGTCAAGACGATCCTGGCCCGCCAGCTCAATGTGCTCGACATCCTGAACCACAACTTCCTGGTAATGAGCAAAGCGGCGCTTGAGCAGGTCGAGGAGGTGTTCGGCGGATGAAGAATCCGAGGGATATTATAATCCGTCCTCTGGTTACCGAAAAATCGTCCGATTTAATGGAAACCAACAAGTACGCTTTTGTAGTTGACAAAAACGCGAACAAAATAGAAATCAAGCAGGCGCTTGAAGAGATTTTTGATGTAAAAGTAAAAGCGGTTAATACGGCCAATTTTAAGGGCAAAAAGAAACGCCTGGGTCGCTTCCAGGAAGGGAAAACTCCGGATTGGAAAAAAGCGATCGTCACTTTGGCCGAAGACAGTAAGCCGATTGAGCTGTTTGAAAGCCGCTAGAAGTAAGGAGGAATAAGAAATGGCCGTAAAACGTTTTAAGCCCACTTCACCGGGGCGGCGGTTTGCCACCGTATCGACGTTTGACGAAATAACCAAAAAGGAGCCCGAGAAATCGCTCCTCGCTCCTTTACATAAAAAAGGCGGCCGTAATACCTACGGCAGGCTTACCGTGCGCCATCGGGGCGGCGGTCATAAGCGCAGCTACCGGGTTATCGATTTTAAACGGGACAAAGACGGCGTCCCGGCCAGGGTGGCCGGCATCGAATACGATCCGAACCGCTCGGCCAATATTGCCCTGCTGCAATACGCCGACGGCGAAAAGCGCTACATTTTAGCCCCCCTGGGCCTAAGAGAGGGTCAGAAGGTCATCTCCGGGGTCAAGGTGGAAGTGAGGCCCGGCAACGCCATGCCTCTGCGTTCCATCCCGCCGGGGACCTTCGTGCACAATATCGAAATGCAAATAGGCCACGGCGGGCAGCTGGCCCGCTCGGCCGGGGCGGCCGCCCAGGTGGCGGCCAAGGAGGGCAAAATGGCCCACCTGCGCCTGCCTTCCGGCGAAGTACGCCTGGTTCCCCTGGACTGCCGGGCCACCGTCGGCCAGCTCGGCAACATCGAGCACGAAAATATTTCTATCGGCAAAGCCGGAAGGGGCCGCTGGCAGGGCCGGAGGCCGACCGTGCGCGGTTCGGTTATGAACCCCTGCGACCACCCGCACGGCGGCGGCGAAGGCAGGGCGCCCATCGGGCTTAAAAGGCCTCTGACCCCGTGGGGCAAGCCGACCCTGGGTTACAAAACCCGCAAGAGAAAGAAAGATACCGACAAGTATATTATCCGTCCTCGTAAGAAGTAGCCGGAAAGAGACGGCTGTCCCCTTTTTTTGCTGGGAGCCGGCCTGCTTTCCGACTGAAAGGGAGGTTTTCTTAAAGTGGCACGTTCACTGAAAAAAGGGCCGTATGTCGAGGCCAGCTTGATGAAAAAAATAACCCGGATGAACGAAAAGGGAGACAAAAAGGTGGTAAAAACCTGGTCTCGCCGTTCAACCATCTTCCCCGATATGGTCGGGCATACGATTGCCGTTTACGACGGACGGCGGCATGTGCCGGTCTTTATCAGCGAAGATATGGTTGGGCACAAACTCGGCGAATTTGCCCCGAGCCGCTCTTTCCGGGGGCACGGGCACCATACCGAACGCACTACATCGATTAAGTAGGGCAGAGGAGGCAAAAGAAGTGATGGAAGCAAAAGCACAGGCTCGCTATGTGCGCCTGGCGCCGCGTAAGGCGAGAGCCGTAGTGGACCTTATACGCAACAGGGATCTGGACGAAGCCCTGAGCATACTGCGTTATACGCCGCGCGGTGCCGCCGAAGCGGTGGCCAAGGTGGTCAACTCCGCGGCGGCCAACGCCGAGCATAACTTTGAAATGAACCGGGGAGCGCTGTATGTCGACCAGGCCTACGTGGACGAAGGGCCGACCATGAAAAGGGTCCAACCGCGGGCCAGGGGCAGGCGCTACCTGATTTTAAAACGGACCAGCCATATTACGGTGGTACTAAAAGAAAGAAAGGGGGGTTAGTCATGGGACAAAAAGTAAGCCCCGTCGGTTTTCGCATCGGTGTAATCCGTGACTGGGATGCCCGCTGGTATGCCGACAAGAGCTACAAAGATTTACTGCATGAAGATTTGCAGATAAGAGAATACCTCCAGGAAAAACTGGAAGGTGCGTCAATATCGCGGGTAGAAGTCGAGCGGGCGGCGAATAATCTGCGCATTAATATCCACACCGCCAAACCGGGCATGGTTATCGGCCGCGGCGGTGTCGGCGTCGAAGAACTGCGTAAAAAGCTCGAAGCGATGACCGAGAAAAAAGTGCACTTAAATATTATTGAAATCAAGAAGCCCGAACTCGATGCTCAGCTGGTGGCCGAGAACGTAGCTTCTCAGCTCGAAAGGCGCATCGCGTTCAGGAGGGCGATGAAGCAGTCTGTTTTTCGGACCATGCGCAACGGAGCTGAAGGAGTAAAAATTGAATGCAACGGCAGGCTGGGCGGTTCCGAGATGGCCCGCAACGAGAGCTACCATGAAGGGACAGTTCCTTTGCAGACCCTGCGTGCCGATATTGATTACGGTTTTAAAGAGGCCCAGACCACCTACGGGAGGATCGGGGTCAAAGTTTGGATTTTCAAGGGAGAAATATTGCCCTCGAAGCCGGGCGAGGAGAAGCCTGCAGAGGAGGTAGACAGCGATGTTAATGCCTAAGCGGGTAAAGTACCGCCGCCAGCACCGCGGCCGGATGAAAGGCCGCTCCAAGGGCGGCACCACAGTACAGTTCGGTGAATACGGCCTGCAGGCCCTGGAACCTTCATGGATTACCGGGCAGCAGATTGAGTCGGCCCGTATTGCCATGACCAGGTTTATCAAAAGGGGCGGCAAGGTCTGGATCCGCATCTTTCCCGACAAGCCGGTAACAGAAAAGCCGGCCGAGACCCGGATGGGCAAAGGGAAAGGGTCCCCCGAGTACTGGGTGGCTGTGGTCAAGCCCGGGCGGGTCATTTTTGAGCTGGCCGGCGTCAATGAAGAAACGGCCAAAGAGGCCATGCGCCTGGCGGCCAATAAACTGCCGATTAAGGCCAAGTTTGTAAAAAGAACTGAATCGGGTGGTGTGTCCGAATGAAGATAAAAGATGTGCGTGAGCTGAACGAACAGGAACTGGAAGAAAAAGTTAAAGAGTTGAAAGAAGAGCTCTTCAACCTGCGTTTCCAGCAAGCCACCGGCCAGTTGGATAATGTGATGCGTATTAAAGAGGTCCGCCGTAATATAGCCCGGGTTAAAACCGTGCTCAGGGAACGGGCCTAAGCTGAGCTTGAAAATGAAGGGAGGCCCATCGGCTTGAATACAGGAAGGCGTAAAGTTCGCAGCGGCCGGGTGATCAGCGACAAAATGGATAAGACCAGGGTGGTAGCGGTGGAAAGGACGGATCGTCATCCCCTCTACAACAAGATCATCAGCCAAACCAAGAAGTACAAGATTCATGATGAATCAAATGAATCCCGAGTGGGAGATATCGTCAAGATCATGGAAACCAGGCCAATAAGCAAGGATAAAAGATGGCGCCTGGTGGAAGTCATTCGACGTTCCAAGCTGTAGGTTCTTCTGCCGGTAAGCCTGCCGGCAGGGGGATGAAAGGAGAGGCAACAATGATAAAAACCGAATCCATATTAAATGTAGCCGATAACTCGGGAGCAAAGAAGATCCTGTGCATCAGGGTCCTGGGAGGGTCGAAGCGCAAAGCGGGCCGAATCGGCGATACGATTGTTGCTTCGGTTAAAGAAGCCACCCCGGGTGGAGTGGTGAAAAAAGGCGAAGTGGTGCGGGCGGT
>PUNU01000074.1 GCA_003551865.1 Syntrophomonadaceae bacterium | reverse complement strand
GACTTGACCGCCGGAGCTATGAATGGTATAAAATATTTAACGCTGTAAACAATTAATCGCTTAAACTAAATAAAGGGGAGAGGACAGCCATAAATAATGAAGACCTGATCAACTATATTAAAGAGCTGGATCATGTTTTCAGCAGGCTGATCTACCGGGTGCGGGTTTTGCACAGCCGCTATACTGTTGATGAGATTACCGATACCCAGTATGTTGTCCTGCGCGCGCTGAGCAAAGGCCCGCGCAACACTTCGTATTTGGCCCATATGCTGGGGGTGACTTTGAGTGCGGTGACTGCTTTAATAAACCGCTTGTACAAAATGGGTCTTGTCAACAGGGAGAGGCAGGAAACAGATCGACGCCAGGTATGGATTTCGATCACACCGGGAGGCATGAAAGTCCTGGAAAATGTTGAAGAAAGGCGCAATTTGCTCCTGGCTGTTTATCTGTCCCGGGTGCCCAAAGAGAAAAGAGAACAGCTGCTTGAGCTTCTTAAGCAGACAGCCGATCTTTTTGAACGGGAAGATATACCGGAAGAAGATGTTATTAAATCGTAAATGTAACTACTCAGCCTATTGACCTTGTTGAGTGAAAAGCTGTGCCATGGGGACGGTTCGAGCGTTCCGAAGCGCAGCGAAGGCCGAAGGGAAAACGATGGAACCGTCCCCTATGGCATAGCGGTTTAGGCCTGAGTAGTTACTCGTAAATTAATAAAGGCGGGCAGGAATTCTAACCGGCAAATTCCTGCACGCCCTTATGTTTTATGCCTCTTGTTCCTTTTCTATAGTTTCTCCACCCGCTGTTCTGCGTTTAATAATTCTTCGCACCAATAGCCAGATCACAATTGCTATTACGAACAAAATAATTAGTACGGGCAAAATTGCGGACATGGCGACGATTAAAACCGAAAGTGCGTTTAATATGAAGTTGACACTGCCGATAAAAGCTTCTCCCATCCGGGTCGAAAGGTTTTCAAATGCCCCGGGGGAAACGGAGCCGGTAGGAACCGCTTCTTCCCGCAGGTTCAAATTGATGGTGGCGTAGGATACCTGATCTTCCAGCCGGTTCAAGCGGGCGGTCATTGATTCTATTTCACCTCTAACCCGGTGCAGTTCTCTTTCGACTTCCAGGATTTCTTCCACGGTTTCGGCCTTATCCAGGATCTCGATCAATCTTTCTTCCTGGGCTTTCTGGTTGTTCAACCGTGATTCAAGGTCGACATACTCCATGGTCACATCTTCCGACCGGGTCTCAATATTGGTTGCTTTCCCCAGTTCTTCAAGCGTATTCATGACCGTATCAAACCTTTTCTCCGGAACGCGAAGGGTCATACTGGCCCCATACCGCCCTTCCCGGATTTCATAAACGTAAGAGTCACTGACGAGGCCTTCGGCATTTTCGACTATACTGCGTACATCGTTCATGGTTTCCCTGGTATCTATGACACTCAGGCTTATTGAACCGCTGCGGATGACATGGCGCAGGGCAGTTTCACCAACCCTGCCGTCTTCTGTGACCTCCACGGGCCTGTCCGGTTCTCCCCTCTCGGCGGCGTACTCGTCGACATGCTCTTCTACCGGATAGGGCCGGTCCATTTCCTCGGGAGCGACAACTGCATCGGTGGCATCCCTTACTTCCATGAGATACGGTGCGGCACAGGAGCTTAAAACAGTAATCAATAGGCCGAACATCAGGGCTGCGGCAAGCAGCAGCATGGTTCTTTTTGCGGTCATATTATCCCCCTCCTCTAAATCACCGACAACCGGGCCGGACACTTGGTTCCGCAGTAAAAATTTATTCTACTATAAAGCCGATATCTATTGCCGGGGCAACATTAACCTGACTGTTAAATGTGTAGCAGCAATGATATAAAATAATAGTTGTTTGCACTAGATTAACACTGGAAGCCCCCCGGTGAGCCGCTTCACTTTTCTGCAGGTGATTATGGGCCGATGCTCCAGTGTTGAAAACACTTAGATAATGTATATAAGCGTTTTATTGAAAGGCCGCTAAATCGCCCGGTGCCCCAGGCCGATCGCTATATCATTTCTGTGCAGAAGCCCGATTCCGAAAAATATCACTACGACAATATGGGTGCCGCCCCGGGCGATGCCGACCTTGCCGCCGACATTGAGGCCCAGCGCTTTGGGCATAATCTGCCCCAGGGCTTCACGGGTAGCCCCGGCAACGGCTCCGTCGGAGTGGCTGGTGTCGTCAATGATGTTTTCTCTTTTTGAGGCGACAACCGCCCTTTCCACAACCTTTTGCAGGGAGCTTAAGAATTCTCCCCCGTAATCAACTGCCAGCGCTTGAATCCCTTCTTCTTGATACTTTTGTTTCAACTCCATTTCCGCTTCCCTGGTTGTACTCATGGCCATGTTAACGGCTGCCTGCGCAACGTCGCGGCTTTCCATCATACTCTCTCCTTGTGGAATCATTTTATTTCAGTCTTCTGTTAATTATCTACTTTACCTTTGTAAAGGGCAAGTGTGTTTTTAAGCTCCTTTCTGAAGGGTTTGTTCAGCCCTCAACTGTGTTATAATTGGCGTGGAGGATTATTGCTGATGAAGGCAAATTACTGCAGTACATGCGGGCAGGAATTCATACCGGGCGATCTCTCGATTCGCTGCCGGCTCTGCATGCATAACTATCATGCAAGATGTTGGGAAAAAACCGGCGGCTGCACCACCTTTGGCTGTACCGGCAAGCCGGTCCTTGAAAATAACGGGCAGGCGGTGTCATATAAACGCTGCCCCCACTGCGGAGAAAAGATTATCAGCTTTGCCGTGAAATGCCGCTACTGCCGGTCAGCCTTAAACGGCTCCGGCCGGCAGGATGAAGGGCCGCCCGTGAAACATGGCCGCGGTGGAAGCGCAGGGTTGAGAAAAGATCCTATCTTGACCGGACTTTTAAACCTGATCTTTCCCGGTGCCGGCTACATGTACCTCGGCCAGTTCAGCAAAGGCCTGCTCTGGTTCCTGATTGCTGTTGCAGCCTGGTTTTTTACCCGCGGGCTCGGATTAATTGCCGTTTATATCTGGGTGATCTATGATTCGAGCCGCCAGGCGGCTGCTCAAAACAGGGGAGATCCTCCCACCGGAGGCAAAACCATGGAGCGCTCTTAACCCAACCATATCATACTGAAAAGGGCCGGCGTTTTTTACGCCTTGCTCCTTCCCGAGTGACCGGATCTGCTGCACTGATTATACCTTGGAGCCGCTACAATGTGTCGTACTTAAATTATATTTTATTTATTATGAAATATTTTATAATTTAGCAGGATAATCAGGGCGCCTGTTGAATATTACAATAACCGGTCAAAACTTGCCGGATGATGTGAAAACCTAACCTCCTACTATATATTTTTGTGCAGGGCTTAGGCCCTGTGCTTTTTTGTTTTTTAAGCGCAACTACTCAGTCTATTGTCCTTGTTGAGTGAAAAGCGGTGCCATGGGGACGTTTCGAGCGTTCCTGAGCGCAGCGAAGGCGGCTTTTAATTTTCAAGTAATTAGACCCGTAACGGCGATGACAGGCCCATTAAGTGGAGCGCCAGGAGGGCTGTCACTTTTTGAAAAGAACAATCCTGTTGGTGTTGGTGCCGGAGCGGTTGTTTTTTACCCCCCAAATGTTGGAAGTCTTGGTGAAAATTTGCCGGTTTACGATCACCCCGATACATTCGAAGCCGCTCCGTACCCCTAGTGGCACTACCGCCTCATCGAGGTTAACCTTGCCCCCCTTAACTTCGCCCACTTCGAAGGCGACCCAGCCTCCAGGTCTGGTGATGCGGTAAAGCTCGTCAAAAACCGTGCCCATCACCAGCGACCATTCACCGATACCGGCTGACGTGGTGATGCGCGCATCGACCTTTTCAGTATCGATGCCGTTGAACCAGCAGCGCAGCCAGTTATCATTTGAATACTGGACGATATTTAAAAAGGGTGGAGAAGTGACGGTCAGATCGACGCTTTCTGAAGGGATCTCCGGGGTTTGGGAAGCATCATTTTCAAAAAAGCGGGCCCGCTTTGCCGCTTTTTTCAGGCGCCTGCATTCTTCACCGGTCAGGCCTTTTAGCAGGCGGGCGGTTTTTTTATAGACCAGGGCTTTCACGTCACGGTATTCGGGTTTTTGTTTGTATTTACGGTTGATCAATTTTTGGCGCTCGGCTGATACGGCCTGGTTGGGCGGCATGGTGTAAACGGAAAAAAACCCCTTTGAGTGGCCGGTGAGGCGGTTGGTAGCCACCATCCTGATCCAGCGATCGACACGGTCTTCAAGCCCCGCCTTTTTTCGTACCAGCAGTTGACCGCGCAGGGCTAATAGCTCGGCTTCGGTTTTCGGGTGGTAAAACATCGAAAGGTCGATTTCATTTTCCGCCCGCTCTTCCAGGTCTATTTGCTTTAAACGCTTTTCAACTTCTTCCAGTGAAGGGAGATCCAGCCTGGGCTCGGAGAGGATCCGGCTCAAGGGGTTAATATCGTTGGCGATGGGTATGCGGTCCAGGAGGGCGGCCTCAATGGTTGTGGTACCCCTTCCGGCGAAAGGATCGTATACTGTTTGTCCCGGTGCAGTTAAAAGCTCCATAAAAAAACGGGGCAGCTGCGGCTTGAAGCAGGCCCGGTAAGATATTTCCTGGAGAGAAGACGACTGCCTCTGGCGGGCGGTCCAGAATTCATTGCTGTAGTAGGTTGCAGATATTCCACCCCGGTTAATATTTTCAACCAGGGTGCGGCTTTCAGCGCCGGTAAACAGCGACAACTGCCCGTTTTCTTTTAAAGCAAAATCTTCGAGATATTTGATCACAGCTTCGGTCATGGGCAACTGCCTGCACTTTCAACCTGCGCACCGGCGGCACCGTCCATAGAAATAGACGCGGTGCTCATCTACTTCGTGCGCTGTCGTTTTTTCAACTTCTTTTTCCAGGTGAGAAAGGTCCTTTAAGGGCAAATCGATTACCGCACCGCACTCCCGGCAAATAAAATGACTGTGCGGTGAAACGTTGGCGTCAAACCGGGCGAAGTTGCTCCCTGATTCCAGTTTCTTGACCAGGTTTTGCTTAACGAGGATATCGAGGTTGCGGTAGACAGTTCCCATGCTCAGGCTGGGAAACTCTTGCTTGAGTTCGTTATAAATCCGGTCGGCGGTGGGGTGGTTAACGGTGCTGCGCAGGATTCTCAATATACGTTCCCTCTGCCTGCTCCGTTTATATTTTGGGCTTGGATGCATATAATCCTCTCAATTCGTGTT
>PUNU01000024.1 GCA_003551865.1 Syntrophomonadaceae bacterium | reverse complement strand
TGACTATGCTGTCCTGGAAAAGACCCTCCAGGAACTGTACCACCCGGTAACGGCATTGGAAGAAATGCTGCGCATAGGCAAATCCTGTATTGTCAGCTTTCCAAATTTTTTCTTCAAAGGGGTTGTGGGTAAGCTGTTACAAACAAAACGCATGCCCGTAACCGCTGCCCTGCCCTACCAGTGGCATGAAACGCCAAATATCCGAGTCTTAACCCTGCTGGACTTCTTAGATTGGGCTGCTGCCGGACAGGTGGAGGTTATTGACGGCTATGCATACGAGGGAACAAACTACCGGCCTCTCGATCTTCCGGCCGACTATGAAAACGCTGAAGAACTGCTTTTCGTCCTGAAACGTGACTGAAAGCCGTAGCAGGTACCCCGTCCCCCTGCTACACATGTAGCAGGGGGACGGGGTACCTGCTACGGAAAGCGGTTTGCTGTCAAACCTCGTGAACCGTTTCCCCTGGTACGACCAGCTTAGAATTATTGGACTCAGCAAGCAGGCTGAGTGCTTTTTATCCAGCAGAATAGTGGGCATTTGTGCTCCGGCCAGGATTATAAAAAACTAGGCTTCTATCCTGGTAAACAGGTAGGCCCCGGTGATTACCAGGATTAGGCCGCACACCGCCAGCACGACCAGGTCGGTCGAAAAACCGATCTGGTATACACCGAGCAGGGAGCCGCGCAGGCCGTCGACGCCATAGGAGAGCGGATTTATTTTAACCAGAGTATCTACGACCGCCGGCAGTTCCTGGATTGGGAACAGTGCTCCGGACAGGAAGAAAAGGGGCATGACCAGGAAATTCATAATCAGTTGAAACCCGTGCATATCCTCAAGAAGGGAAGCGATGGCCGTGCCGAGGGCGGTAAAAAGGATGGCAATGAGAAACATAAACAGCAGGGCCACAGGCAAACCCGGCAGGCCTGCGGGACGAAAACCGGCCAAAAAAGCGATAGCCAGGATTATAACCCCCTGAAAAATGGCTACTGAAGCCCCGCCGATTGTTCTGCCCAGCATGATGTTGACCCGTGAAACGGGTGCGACCAGGGTTTCCTTCAAAAATCCAAACTGGCGGTCCCAGATAATTTCAATGCCGTTAAACATAGAGGTAAACAGTATGCTCATGGCGATGATGCCGGGGACCAAAAACTGCAGATAGTCTCCTTCTCCGGCCCGTTCAAACACCGGACCCAGGCCGAAGCCCAGGGCAAATAAAAACAGCAAAGGCTGGCCGAGCGCTCCGATTATGCGCGATTTGGAACGAAAATAGCGCTTAAGCTGACGCAGCCAGAGTATGTAAATAACTTTCAAGTTATAATCTCCTCCTTCTTAAATACTGGCCGGCCATTTGCCTGAAGCTCTCAGGGCCTTCTTCACGGATAGTTTTACCGGTCAGGGTTAGGAAGGCTTCTTCGAGTGAAGTCGAACCGGTTCGCTCCATCAATTCCCGGGGCGAACCCTGGTCAATAATTTTGCCGTGGTCAATTACGGCCACGGTGTCGGCAACCCTCTCGGCTTCTTCCATGATGTGGGTGGTTAAAAAAATAGTCACCTTTTCTTTTTTATTCAACTCCCGGATATGTTCCCAGAGCAGGTTGCGGGTTTGTGGGTCCAGGCCCAAGGTTGGCTCGTCGAGGAATAAAATATGGGGCAGGTGCATAAGCCCCCTGGCGATTTCCAACCTGCGCTTCATCCCGCCGGAATATTTTTTTACCTGCTCGTTTTTTCGTTCCCACAACTGCATCATCTGAAGGAGCATTTTAATACGTTCATTCCGAATTTGCGGCGGCATATGGTAGAGCACTCCGTGGAGGGCCATATTCTCATAGGCGGTAAGTTCTTCATCGAGGCTCGGGTCCTGGAAGACAATACCGAAAGAACGCCTGGCGGCGTCCTGGTTGCGGATGGGATCGTAACCGTTTAACCTGATAGTTCCGGCAGAGGGTTTTATGAGGGTGGTCAGTATTTTGATCGTAGTTGTTTTGCCGGCCCCGTTTGGCCCTAAAAATGCAAATACTTCTCCGCGCCTGACTGCAAATGAAATATTGTCTACTGCCGCCAGGCGGCCGTAATATCTGGTTAAGTCGGTTACTTCAATAATGGTTTTATTATTTTCGCTCGTCCCGGTCACTGTGTTGTCCTCCATTATTATGTATTTTTTTGGAGAAGTGGTGCCTTATTATTCGTGCGATTATGTCAAGATCGCCGATTATTTCCAGGATTAAATTTTCCCTGGCTGCTTTTAAACTATGCGGTTTCCAAATTTGCCTGGCTTCCAATTACCTTAGCATCTTGGATATAACCTGTCAATTTGAAAGTTCCGCCTAAACGAAAAGCTGTTGAAAAGGTTCAGGCCGAAATAAATTTTTTGAACAGCAATTGTAGCAGAAAAGCAGGATTATCTGTCGGAGAATTGAAATTATTAGGTGTTGGTTAGATACACCTTCTGGGACCGCTCTGTAATCCCTCATCCAGAGGCCTGGTTGCAATCTTATTTGGGGGCGTGAGTATAATAAAAACAGCAGACGGATACAGTTCTATTGGAATCTTTGAAGGCAGCTGTTCTCGCTACGGATTGTGCCGGGGTTGATAGCGCTCTGCTGTCTCAGCATGGAGTATCCTTTCTAATTGATGCTTGATTACAATTGTCTTGTTTGTCAGGGGATAAAACTTACGGATATAGATCGTGCTGCCACGGTAACCGGCGGTTTCCACCTTATTGATGCCTAAGAGGAACGGATTGAAAAGATGATAAAAATTTTGGATAAAGGAAACGGAATAAACTTATACCGGTCACTGTGCCGGCTTGAAAGCGGAAGCGAAAATGCTTTCGCGCCGGGATAACGGTTCCGGAAGCTGCTTACCGGCATGACAATCGAATTTCCGGCAACAGTATAATGCAGGCGTGCAGTAACCGCCGGCATAGGGTAATTATGTTCTTACTTATGTCAAGTTTTTGAAAAAGCGGAGATGAAAAATGGGCAGGTTTATTTGGCATGTCTATGAATGGTTTTATGATGCAATATTATTGCGTATGATCCCCTACAGAAGTATGATCAAGAAAACTTACGAGGCCTTGGATCCCAGAAAAGGCAAATGCTACCTTGATGCAGGTTGCGGGACCGGTAACTTTTTATCTTTGCTTCTCACTTCTCAGAAAGGTGTTAAAGCTGTTGGTGTGGATTTTTCTCCCGCAATGTTAACTCGAGCTTGTAAAAAGCTTAAAAATAAAGGCGAGGTAAATTTATGCGATATGGACCTGAACACAACTTTACCTTTTAAAAAAAATAACTTTGATGGAATTGTCTGCATTAATGTTCTTTACTCTTTGAAAAATCCCGATTTTGTTCTCAAGGAGTTGTATAGAGTGCTCAACAATGACGGCAAATTAATCCTGTCGACACCGCATAGAGATCCTAAAATATCAGCCATTATCAAGGAGCATACAGAAGCGCTAAAAATAGAATATCCGCTGTTGTGGCGATTTGTATTTTTGGCTTTTTTATTAAAGGTTTTGTTGCCTGCTATTGCAGTTGTTTCAATTAACCTTTTTATAAAAACAAACAAAGGCAACCACTTTTTTACTGAAAAAGAAATAAAATCATTGCTTGAGAGAAATGGTTTTCTAATTCAAAGCCTGGATCTCTTATACGGCAGACAAAACTGGTTCGTAGTGGCAAAGAAAAATAGTAAATATGATGTCAACTAGAAAAAACAGGAGGTGCAAACATGTATGAAGCGGTAATTACCGGTCTGGGTCCGGTTGCCCCTAACGGTATTGGTATAGATATGTTTTGGGAGGCTATTGCCTCAGGAAAATCTGGCATTCGTCGTATCAGCAAATTTGAAGCTTTCGGTTATTCCTGCCAGGCAGTCGGTGAAATACCTCCTGCATGGATTGATGGGAGTTTAAAAAAAATGCCAAATTGGCTTCCGGATGCTATGAGTTGTAAGTTGTCTGTTTTGGCAATGAACCTTGCACTGGAAGATGCCGGTTTGGCTCCGAAAGAAGTTGAAAACCGTAGTTCTGCTGTTTATGTGGGAGTAAGCACAACTGATATGGAGGTTGTCCAGCGAGAATTCACAACACAGTTGGGAAAAGGGGCTCCCAGAGAAGACTTTTTGGTTTCTGCTTTTCCTCATACACCGGCAACAATCATAGCCCACTTCTTGAAATCGACAGACAATGTTACTACAGTATCAACTGCCTGCACATCTGGACTCAATAGCATACATTATGCAGCAGAGTGCATTAACAGAGGGGAAGCGGACATTGTTATAGCCGGAGGAGTAGACACACCGCTATCTCCTCTCGTGTTGGCAGGTTTTTGTTCTGCGGGAATGGTTCCTACAGAATATAACGATACCCCGGAAAAAGCCAGTCGCCCTTTTGATCAAAAGCGTAAAGGCGGAATTCTTTCAGAAGGAGCGGCAGTTGTTATTTTGGAAGAAAAAGAAAAAGCTCTGCGTAGGGGAGCAAAAATATATGCCTTATATGGAGGTGGAGGAATGTCAACAGATATAGCACCTTCACGTATGAAAAAATGTATGTACACGGCAATGTCTAAAGCGCTTAGAGAGGCTTGCTTAAAACCTAATGAAATTGATTATATTTGTGCCTGTGCTCCGGGTGACTTGCAGATAGATCAGGCTGAAACAGAAGCTATAAAGGAACTTTTTGGTGCCTATGCCTATAACATTCCAATAAGTTCGATCAAATCGATGATCGGCAATCCGGGTTCCGCCGCAGGTCCGTTGCAAGTGATCGCTGCTTCTTTATCTATAAATAAAAGGTTTATATTTCCTACAGTCAATTTGGAACAGACTGATGCAAGCTGCGATTTGGATTGCGTCCCTGGGAAGGGAAGAATCGCTAGAGTGAAAAATGTGATGATAAATTTACGCGGTTTTGGTGGCGGGATTAGTAGCATGGTTATTACTCAGGCTGTCTGAATTAAAAATCAGCTCAACTAAATTGATTTTACTTATGATTTATTCGGGAGAGCATCAGAATTGGCAAATTTTTCGATTTATATGTTAATCGCAACTATTTTTTTTCACCTCATACTTGGTCTAACAGTGTTTTTAAATAATTCTTATGCTGTGTTGAATCGTCTAATTTTGAGTTTATCTGTATCCGTAAGTTTGTGGGCCGCCGCAGTCTTGATGGTCACATTGCATACTGATTACGAAATTTTATTATTTTGGATTAGAGCTACTTACGCAACTGGAATATTGATCCCCTGGCATCTTTATGCAGTTGCAATCTCTTTTCCCAACGGTAATCCTTT
>PUNU01000097.1 GCA_003551865.1 Syntrophomonadaceae bacterium | reverse complement strand
TTTACAGCTCAGCACAGGTGTTATTTAGAATTCAAGTTGTTTTGATGTTGCGCTGTAGCGTTAATACTGCTATCCCTTAAAGTGCATATTTGGGCGTTCCCCCGGCCTGCGGCCGGACAAGCCGGCTGCACCGCGGCTGGTATCACGTAAAATGGGCAACCGCAGCAATAACACAGCTTATGCAATCGGCCGCGGCGAAAGGCGTGCCGCAACTATGCCTCTTGCATAAGCCGACGTTATCGGCAGTTGATCAGCGTCCCCTAAAGTTTCTTTATGCCAAAAACAGGGCCCTTTAGTTTACCCCTTTGTCCAACTTGCATGCTCTTAAGCGTAAAACCCCAAATTGATCCTTAATTGCCCTCTGTCTCACCTCTACTCGTGCGAATTTGGCCGGAAGTATGCTTTTGGGGGTCGGGTTAGCTTGACGCACAGCTGGGTAGCTTAGAGGTATATTCCCAACAGAAAAGTAAATTCTTGTCTCTCAAACGCAAAGGCAGGCTGGTTAATGTCGTATAGTTATAATTTAGCTCGATGGAAAAACAAAAAGGATAACCAGGCCCAGTAACGAAATTTGATTTAAAGCTCCTAAGGCAAGTACTGGTAATAAACTGGAAAAGGTATGGTTATATGACAGAAAAGATTTCTCAAGAGAGCAAACTGTATTACCGGCTCAGCAGGCGCCATTTTGTCAGGCTGGGACTAACTGCAGCGGCAGTCCTGGGACTGGGTGGTTGCGCCGGCTTCCTGGGTCTGGATGAGGAAGAAACAGATGAGCAGACAAAAAAAGATAAAAAAGAAACTGAAAAGCGCCGGGAAGAAGAGGTAAAAGCTGAGGAAATAGATCAAGAAAAAGCTGGACCGGATAAAGAAAAAGGCCCTGCCGGGATGCAGCTTAGAGAGCTGGGCAAAACAGGCTGCATGGTAAGCATCCTGGGGCTGGGCGGTTCCTTTTTGGTTGCAGCAGCGGACAGGCCGGAAGAAGCTGAAGAGCTTGTGCATGGTGCACTCGACCTGGGCATAAACTACATTGATACCGCCCCCACATACGGGAGCAGCGAGGAAAATATCGGGCGGGTGATGGGAGAGCGCCGAAACGAGGCTTTCCTGGCCAGCAAAACCCAGGATCGCACCTATGAGGGAACCATGCGTCTATTTGAGCAGAGTTTGCAGCGTCTGCAAACTGATCACCTCGACTTGCTGCAAATTCACGGGCTGCACAGTGAAGAAGATCTATCGCAAATCATGGCAGAAAGCGGTGCCCTGGAGGCGCTGGAAAAGTTAAAAAAAGAAGGGTTAATCCGGTTTACCGGTGTTACCGGGCACAGGGATCCTGCAGTGCTACTTGAAGCCATCGAAAAATATAATTTTGACTGCGTTTTGCTGGCTTTAAACCCGGCAGACCGGTACTACCAGCCCCTGCAGGAAGCGGTCCTTCCCCGGGCCCGGGAGAAAAACATGGGTATCATTGCCATGAAAGTTGCCGCCTACGGGCGCGTATTTAAGGAAAACGGCCTGGAAAGCATGGAAAAAGCGCTTGGGTATGCCCTCAGTTTCCCGGTTAGCTCGGCTGTAGTAGGCATATCCACCCTGGATGAACTGGCGGAAAATGCCCGCCTGGCCAGGGAGTTTGCTCAGCTCGCGCCGGAAGAGCTGACTCACCTCGAAGAATTGCTGGAGCCCTACCAGGACGAGATTAATTTCTTCAAAAAAGAATGGTAGAAAAGGGGCTGAAAGCCAGTGCACAAAACCTGGATTTTGAGCCCCTTTGCCTGCTCATAAATCAATCGCCTTCTAACCGGTGCATATCCAAAAGATAGATATGCCCTTCTGTTAAGAAGAAAAGCCGCTCATTTTCGAGATCTAAACCCGAAGGGTAAGAGGTCCGGGTAGAACGGTCGCTTTGAATGGGCAGGTTAGCTTCTCCATCGACATGGAAAATATCAACCTGCCCGGGCTCTATATCGATTAACTTACTTCCCCAGGATGCTGTAAGCCGGTACCTGGTGAATTCGTTTTGTTCTTCAAGGCTCCACAGATAGCTCGCGCTGCCTAATTCTTCACTTAAAACCCCTTCCGGTATTCCGCTTAGATTTAGCTTCTTTTCATAATAATGGCTGATTGGCGGGTAATCACTGCCCGGAATATCTTCCAGGTTTGAAGCTTTTCCCTTGTCAAAGACAAAGAGCCCTTCTCTTTCCGCCCAGTATTCCCCGGCCGCATTAATAAAATTGAAGTTATCGTCCTCCAACAGCATGTTACGTTCACCGATAAGAGTTTCTGCCGCCAGCTCAAAACCATCCCCTGAAGCAATCCAGAGCTGAACATCTCCAATCATACCACAGTGCATTACGGGAACAGAAAGGAAAGTCCTGGTTAAAAAGGCTTCCTCCCCGATAGTTTCAATAAAGGAATGCGAAACCATGGCCTCATAATGTCCCTTAATGGGAGAATAATCATCGTCCAGGTACTCTCCACCTGCTTTCATTACCCTGTAAGAGAAATCATCCAGGTCGAGCATTATGAATCCTTCATCGCTGGTTGCAACAATGGCCCTGTTTTCTGATAAGGCTTTTACATCGGTAGTGAAGTAAGAGTCCTTGAATACCTGGTCGGTTATGAAATCCAGTTCTCCGTCTTTTAGCTTGTATACCTCAAAGTAAGATTCTTCGAGGATGGGCGGCACCAAGAACTCGCCAAATAACCGGGAATAATCGGGGTAGGCAACCAGGTAATCTCCTACAGGGGTGAGCTTAATATTAATCAGATCCGGGCTGAACCATTCATCTTTCCATTCTCCCTCTTCGAACTCTTCATCTTCTCCATTTTCTGGATGAAAGTAACGCCATTCGGAAGCATGATCAAGGTCCCATGAACGACCTGATAAATCAAAGCTGTCAATCTCATCAATACTGTCATCCCCGGCCCTGACCAGGTAAGTCTCATGGCGGTCCTTGTAGATGTAGTAATCGTCCCTCATGTTCTCGAGTGGTGGAGACTTGGGAAATGAGGGTGGCTCAAATGTCAGCTCTTCTATAGGTTCTAAGCCCTCAGAATCCCAAAAATATAAATCATAACTGTCCGAATTCTCAACCGGCATAGCCAGGGCAAAACTGTTTTTGCCTGCGGCAAACTGCAAGCTCTGGGAATCAGATGAACGGGGCAGTTCCAGGCTTTTAGCTTTATAGTCTAAGTATTTGTCGTCCACCCTGGTAGTTGTAACCAGGAAGTCATCTGTTTCTTTTTCGTCCACCTCGAAGAGGTACTCCTCTTCCTCCGGAGGATCAGCTTCTTCTTTTGATTCTTCTTCGGCAGGTTCCTCCTGCCGGTACTCCTGGTCGCCAGCCTGCTCATCTGCGCAGCCGGTAAAAAGTAAAATAACAGCGGCAAAAAGTAGCAACTGCAAAGCCCTTTTCAATTTAGCTGCCCGCGGCATAAAAACCCTCCCGGAAAAAAATAAATCGCCGAATATTCGGCGTTAGTTTATGACCCAAAGTTAACATAACTTTAGTCAGTTTTCAAGATAAATTTTCTAAAGCTTGGTTCAAAATATTAAGCAATGGTTGGTATATTTTTACCTAAGCCAAACAGTTGTTAAAAACCTTTTTGATGGTTTCAAAAGGAGTGTGGCCAGATGAGCTTAGATATACATGAAAAAGAGATTATGTTTTAGGATCTCCGGCGGTAATCCAGGGGCCCCTTTCATTCTCCTATTTTACTGGTCTCCAGTGGTGCGATGTGTTGAGGTATATCTGGGTCAACAACTCTGACTCTGGTCAAGGTAATAATTTTCATTGTGTCCCGAAACTATCTATATAAGAATAGCGCAAAAAAAGCTGTACTAATAAGTAAATCAAAAAACACAGATACTCATGATATCTCATAATTAAAAGTAACAGTTGCTTTTTGTTGTGTTTGGTTCAAAATAATAACAACAGCAGGCATTAAGGTTTGAAGGTTACAAAATCGCCTTTTTTCTATTAGCTCAGACCGTAAATATTAAAGACAGCGAAGTATTTTGCCGCCTCAATAATCATTAAAGCAGCTAAACCTTGCTTGCAGGATGAAAAAGAGTTTAAGAAAGGTATTAAGGGGAGATTTGCAAATGCTTAGGTGTAAAGATTTGGTTCCACTGTTTTTTATTATTATGCTCTCCTTCACGGTTAATTTCTTGGCCGGGTGTGCGCCTGATGAATATCAGGTTAAGCTAACCGCCGACCCGGAAGAAGCCGGAGAAATAACAGGAGAAGGGGCTTACCGGGCTGGAGAAGAAGTGATGGTTAAAGCTTCTCCCGAAGAAAAGTATGAATTTGTAAAGTGGGCAGAAGATGGTGAAGAAATAGCTCGAGATAAGCAGTATGATTTTGAGATTGAAGAGAACAGGAAGCTATCCGCCGTATTTGAAAAAACCGGAGCAAAAGTTGAAGTTAAGACAAACCGGGAAGAGGCCGGTGAGGTTAGCGGAGCTGGTATTTATGATGACGGTGAAACGGTGACCCTGGCTGCCGATCCCAAAAAAGGCTATGAGTTTTCTTACTGGGAACAGAATGGTACAAGAGGACTATACCCGGATGAAGAAGAATTAGAGATAACGGTTCGCGAAGACATGGAATATAATTTAACCGCTCATTTCAGCATGGAAGCCCCGGAGAGTTTAATGCCGCCTGAGTTTGCTTTTGATCTCTACCAGCAGATCGCGGCTCCTGAACAAAATGTGTTCATTTCCCCCTTAAGTGTTTACCTGGCAATGAGCATGCTTTATAGCGGTGCCGAGGGTACCACAAAACAGGAAATCGGGGAATTACTGCATGCTGAAGACCTGGAAGTAGAAGAATTTCAAGAAAGGGTTAAAGATTACCGGGACTACTTGGAATTGGGAGTAGAAGGTGTGGAGCTTGCTATTGCCGATTCTATCTGGCTGGAAGAGGACAATAAATTTTTTGATGATTACCTCGAAGTTTTAAAGGAATATCACGGGGCAAAGGCCAGGGAACTTAATTTTGGTGATCCGGAATCTTCTGCAGAGATTAATGAATGGGTCTCTGATGCAACTGAAGACATGATAGAGAAAATATATGAAAAAGGAGAGCCGGCACCTCCCGTGCTTTTTGTCTTGATCAACGCAATTTATTTCCATGGGGAGTGGATGGAAGATTTTGATCCGGAAGAAACTAAAGATAAAGAATTCACCCTCGATGATGGTACGACCAGAGAAGTAGCCATGATGCAGCGCGAAAGTGAAGGATCTAATGAATATCAGTATTACGACGGCGAGGGTTTTGAATCAGTGCGCATTCCTTACGGAGAAGATGCTTCTGGCACTGCGATGTATATATTTGTCCCCGATGACAGCCTGGATGATTTTTACGCTCG
>PUNU01000296.1 GCA_003551865.1 Syntrophomonadaceae bacterium | reverse complement strand
AGAAACTAAACAGCCAGTTTTCCTGCAGTCAAATGATGCTTCCGGAGCACCGCAGCGGGCTGCAGCGGTATGCCGCGCGAAAGCAGTGGGAGGCGGATCACCGCCGTCCCGTAATGGACGAACAGCGGCAGCAAGAGCTGCAGCAGATCCTGGAACAGGCCCTCTTAAACGGGCAGACCCTGAAGCTGACCGTTTTAAACGAGCGCGGCTTTACAGGCTGCACCGGGGTGCCCCTGCGCATTGAACCCTCCACCGGGCTGATCTATTTTTATACTGCTGCCTCCCGGCACCTGGCGGTCAGGGCAGCGGAGATCGTCCACCTGGAGCCCGAGTAGCCCGAGCCTGGCCAGTGCCCTGTCATCTAGTTTCGAGTTCGAACTTGTTGCTGTATGCTTTGGCTGATGATTGTCGGGGTGGTAAACGAACCGACCTTTTTCATATTTACCGCCCACCGCTAAAAGAAACCGTCTTTACTCCGGGCGGGCCGAGACCTGCAGACCAAAGGGTCAGTGATTAATCACACTTTCCGGCTCAATTGTGCGGGCTTCAAACATGCGGGTGGCCCGGCGCGTTCTATTTAAAGCGCGCCGTAGGCCGGCCCGCTCCAGGTCAGTGTTAAGTGGGCCGGGGACTCGCCGACAAGGAAACAACTCACCGGTTAGAAGCATACAGAGGCGAGCGATCTGAGAGTGCCGGCTTGCAACAGCTGTGAATTAAAAAACAGAACAAAAAACCTCCTGCAGTTTTTACGAACCGCTTGCCGTAAGTGTAGGCAGCTGAGTGCCGGGTGAGCGCCGGTTTGCATTATCTGTAAGTAAAAACCCGGGCAAATTTAAATGAAAGGGTACCCTTAATCAGAAACAGCCGCGGAAATCCGCTGCCGGTTTTATACAGGTCTGTGAGTACCGGCGAGAAGCTTCTGCCGGGCCTGGAAAACCAGGCCTTCAACCATTTCATCGCGGTTGGTATTTTCTTTGCCGTCATAATAGACGGTGATAACCGGCAGGCCCAGGTCGTCCTGGAGCAGTCTCTGCTGGGCTTCCACCACCGAGCTGGGCATGCAGGTGAAGGGAGCGACAAAAATTGCTCCGCTCACCCTTTCCCGGCCGGCAAAAGCAGCCGCCCGACCGATTGTCATCGGCGGCTCCCCACCGTAGTGCCTGGAAACATACTTGAGCGCCTGCTCCATGATCTCCGGTGGTGCCGGTTCTTCCAGCCCTTCAAGAAGCGGTTCTCCCGCTCTTTCCAGGGCCACTTCGTCGCGGTGAGCCAATTTGGACAGCAGGCCGAAAATCGTTTTCTTGATAAAATCAGCCGGCCTGCGGTTCAGGGCAAATTCCTGCCCGGCTTCCCGGTAATAGATATGCAGGGTATAGGTGAATATCTCGGTAGCCGGGGCCAGGCATACCTCTCCCCCGGCCTGTTCAATCTTTTCTATAACTCTCTGGTTGCAGCGGTCGTCCAGCCGGACATAAAATTCACCACCCAGCAGGATTCGCGGTCTCAATTCTTCGGTAACCGGTATCCGCTCGAATGCCTTCGCCGCTTCCCTGATCAGGTTTTCGACCGGTTTCCTGTAGCTTCCGGTCAGCAGGCCGCCGGGCTTAAATTCGTATTCCTCCATCAGGCCGACAAGCCTTTCAGCGTAATACTTGAACAGGGACTCGGCTGAGCCCGGTTCCTTTTCATAGGGCCTGACCCGGTGCAGCATTTTGTAGAGCAGGTCGGTCGCCAGTAAACCGTTATAAAGGCCCAGCACAAAGCCGAAACCGAATCGTCTGGTGATATCGGCAAATTTAACGGCACATATTTTCCGTTCGCCGTAACCGGCCCGGCTGATGGCCAGGGACTGGGTTGGTGCATAAAGACCGTAGCGGCAGGGTCCGCAGGCCCACCCCTGGAAGAACACTTCTCCGTCACCGCCGTCGCCGCCACCGGACTGCAGGTACTCCAGGTAATCTTGAAGGTTCTGGATAAATGGCAGGCACTCTTCACCGTTCGCATAGCGCTGGGCCAGGGAAAGATCGCCGTAACTGCTGCGCGGCAGAACATCGGCTTCTACACCATAGCGCCTGAACATGGCCGCAAAAACATCGGATTTATAGGTGGGATGAGGAATAATTATCTTATTCCAGTCATTATCGGCAACCATCCGAGTTTGTGAAGTGAAGAGAATCGGCCTGCGTGTTTCCTTTTTTGACAGGCAGGTGTTCCTGAAAGCTTCAAGCCGGGTAATCATTCCGGCTGCAGCCGTGTGTTCGTCTATCGTCAGGCGGAGGTAGTTGGTCATTTCATTCAAGTAATGCCTCAGCATGGCATTGGGCCCGCACTTGAAAGGATCCATAAAAACCAGGTTGAACTGGGGCAGGCCGGTTTGCCCCGATCTTTCATTGAGGAAGTTGATCAGGAACACGGCCGATAGTATCTTCTGCAGCTGGGCGGGGTAAATATTGTAGAGGCGATCCACCTGCTCTTTTAGGTGATCTTCAAGCTCGGTGCGGTAAGGATCGAGATAAGGCGAGCTTATTTCGCCTTTGAACCAGGCCTGCAGGTAAGCTACCAGGTACTCATGGGGTACGGCCATTAAACCGCTCTCGCGGGCATGGCGCATGGATTTCTTTGATATAAAATCGTCGTACAGGGTATAGCTGCGGCTTAAAAATACGGCCGGTGCATGTTCGGGATTATCTTTTACCTCTTCCAGCATTTTTTCACCGGCCGCGGCCAGCTCGCGCCTGAAAGATTCCTGGGCGTTATAAGCCGCCTTCAGGGCCCGGATATACTTTCTTTCTTCGAATTCTTCACCCATAACACGCCTGGCGGTTTCCCGCAGCTGTTTTTTAATCCCTTCATAGCCAAAGCGGAAATTAAGCTGGCTGTACAGGACTTTTTCCGGATTAAGATCCAGGGAGTTAGTCACCGTACCCCTGAGGGTTTGCAGCAGCGGGCAGGTGAATGCGCGGGGCCACTGTTCGCCCCAGGGAAGAGCTTCTACGTCCACTACTTCCGGTAAAAATATATAATCGGGGTCAATTTCTTTTAGCTCCCGGTAGTGACCGATGATCACTTTCATCGGGTAGCACATTTCTGAATCCAGCATAACTTTGCCTTTTTGCAGGGTCTCTGAAGTGGTTTCGTCGGAGCGGACTATGCGGCAGCCCAGCCTGCTGAAGAAAGTGGACATGAAAGGGTAATAGTCAAAATAGAGCCCGCAGCGGGCAATTCCCACTGTCGGCCCGGTGCCCCAGTTCTCACCCGCCTCCTTTTCCATTATATCAAGGCGGCGCTTTGCATAGTCCGGCAGGCCCAGGCGTTCTTCTTTTTTATCCAGGCCTGAATAGCGGCCGCAGCGGTCACCGTAAATAAACTTTTTGCCGTCGGCAAATTTTATTATATTCAGCACACAGTTATGTTCGTGCTTGCATTCCGCTTTGCAGGGAGCCTTGGTATTGGAAAACTCCCGGATATCGGTAAGACTGCGAAAGGTGTACTCGCCGGGCCGGCCAAGCCGGTCAAACTGCCTGGCCATCAGGGCGCTGCCCAGGGCTCCGGTCAGTTCGGGTTCAGGGGGAACATGAACGGTTTTTTCACTAATCGCAGCCAGGGCGGCGGCCAGGGCGTGATTTTTAGCGGTGGCACCGGCAAATATGAGCTTGCCGTTCAGGGGGCGCTTATCAACTGTTTTGCTTAAATAGTTTTGGCCGGACGAATAAGCGAGGCTCGCCAACTGTTCGTTCAGCGGGAGGCCCCTGGCTGAAGCGGAAGCAAGGATTGACTGAGAGATCAGGGTGCAGATGTCGCCAAGATCGACGGCATAATCGGCCGAAAACGCCTTTTCAGAAAACTCATCTTTAATGCTGATGCCAAGCAGTTCAGCCAGATTTTCCAAAAAGGTCCCGGTGCCGGCGGCACATACGGGATTCATGTTATAGTCAAACAGGACGCCGCTTTGCAGTTGAATAAACTTGGAGTCTTCACCGCCGATTTCAATGATCGAAAGGGTGTTTTCATTTTTAAATAAATGCTTTATGCCCTCAGCCTGGCAGGTTATTTCGTCGACTGCATACTCGGCATTCAAGATGCGCTGGGAAAGAAAACGCCCGGAGCCGGTCGTGCAGGCGGTAATGGGGGCATTACCGATCATATCGCCGTAGCGCTGAGCAACCTGCTTCATCAACTCGAGGACCTGCAGGGCGGGCCGGCCGGTGGTCGGCAGGTAGACACCGCCAATCTTTTTGCCTTCCCGGTCGAGAAGGACACACTTGGTCGACACCGATCCGCAGTCGACACCCAGGTAAACCTGGGAAAGTTCGAATTCCCCGGGTTTATATTCACTGTTGAGGTAGTGCACCCGGTCCGGGTCCAGCGGGGGAAGGGGATTTTCCGGTTTGTAAGCCGGGGTTTCGAGCTTCCTTCTGCTGATAGCGGATACTTTCAATTCATCGCCTTTGACCGCAGCGCCGATGGCGTTGATGTACTCGTGGTTATCGGGAATCATTACGTCGACATTTACATTTTCGCAAAACGCTTTCAGGTATTTCAAAACGGCCTTGTTGTTGGCTACGCCGCCAACAGCGGCAAGCAGGCCGGGTCCGCTGATCCGGTTCTGGGCCACGCTGGTTATGACATTTTCGATCAGGGCCCTGGCCATTCCGGCCGATACAGCGCTCTGGGTGGCTCCCTCGTTAATGGCGTGGGTCATATCAGACTTGGCAAAAACAGCACAGCGTCCCGAGATGGGTACGGCCGTTTCCGCTTCCACAGCAACTTCCGCCAGCTCACGGTCGTTGTAGCCCATCCTGGTTGCCTGCTGGTACCAAAAAGATCCGCTTCCGGCGGCACACTGGCCGTTGCGGCTGAAAAAGCTGATCTGCCCGGTATCATCGAACTCGAGGTAGTGCATATTTTCGTGCCCGAGGGACAAGACGTAATCGACTTTTATGTTTTCATGGTTTAGTCCGGCCTGCAGGGCTTCTATTTCCAGCAGGGTTTTTATGCCCATGGTTTCGGCCACCAGCCGGGCATTTTGCCCCATTACACCGATGTTTATTACTTCATAGTCTTTGCCCTCCAGGAGCTCTTCTATGCACTTCCTGGCTGCTTCTACGGGTCTGCCGGAAGTTGGCACTTTTGCCGTTGTTAGAGCATCTTCTTCTATCAATACAGCCTTGGCCGAGAAAACACCCATATCCAGGCCCAGGCTGACCTGTGAAAGCTTATTTTTTACAGTAGGCATAAATTAATAACACCTCATTTCCATTACGATTACTTCAATTTTATCATGTTTTTAGCGGGTGAGGGTTACATTACCAGGGCCATGATTGCTTTTTGCACATGAAGGCGGTTTTCTGCCTGGTCAAAAACGATTAACCGGGGCCCATCAATGACCTCGTTGGTTATTT
>PUNU01000278.1 GCA_003551865.1 Syntrophomonadaceae bacterium | reverse complement strand
TGCGAGCCAAGTGCTCTCCCAACTGAGCTACACGCCCTCGCACCGGTATTATAGCAAATAGCGATCTATTAGGCAATAGAAATTAATGTAGCAAGGGGACGGGGTACCTGCTACACCAGTGTAGCAGGTAGTCGAGTGGCGCAGGGGAGTCTCACCCCTGCGCTCTCCCAGAACCGGACGTGAGCCTCTCGACTCATCCGGCTCTTACAGCCTAGTCGTGTCAGGATACAACTGCCAGTGAGCAAATAAATCGGGTTCGCGTTTCTTAATCCCACGCACCCATTTTATTGCCCTGCCGCTGTGGCCCCTGAATTTCTTGAATTTCCATTCTGCCCATATCCCCAGTCGCAAGTCCAGTTGCCGGGCCAAATCTTCTAATGCAGAGCGGTAATAGCTCCCATAGTAGTTAACCCAGCCCCGCACAACCGGATTGCATGCCCGAGCCAGATCCTCGAGGCTCTGGTTATTCCTCAAATGAAGCTTCCAGCTTCTACTCCGCCGGCTCATCCTGCGCATCGCTTTGTTGCTCACTGCCGGATTAAAACCTATGAAATATTCACCCTCTCTACTTTTGACAGACCGGGGTCTAAAGGTAAATCCCAGAAAATCAAACTTATGCCGAGGGTAATCTTTTCGCCTTCTGTCATCCCTGCAGTAAACAATCTGCGTCTTCTCCGGGTGTAGCTTTAAGCAGCACTCCTCAAACCGCTTCTCCAAGGCTGCTTTTAGTTCCTCAGCCTGTTCTTCGGTCCTCAGGTGGCAGATGACATCATCCGCATAGCGCTCAAAAGGTACTTCCGGGTAATGCTTTTGCATCCACCGGTCAAAGGCATAATGCAGGTAAAGATTGGCCAAAAGTGGACTGATTACCCCTCCTTGGGGGGTCCCTTTGACTCTTTCCTGACGTGTGCCGTCCGGTAGTTGCACCGGCGCTTTCAGCCAGCGTTCCACATAGAGCAGAATCCACTTGCATTCAGTATGATGCTTCAAGGCTTTAAGCAGCAGGTCATGGTCAATACTGTCGAAAAACGAACTGATGTCCAAGTCTAAAACCCAGTCATATCGCCAGCACCGTTCTCTGGCTACTCCTACCGCCTCTACCGCCGATTTTCCGGGCCGGTAACCGTAGGAATCTGGATGAAAGAAATTTTCCAGTCCCGGCTCAAGCCGATTCTTGACCACTGCCTGGGCAATCCTGTCGGCCACTGTCGGTACCCCCAGCGGCCTTGTTCCCCCTTCCTTGGGTATCTCTACCCGCTTTACAGGGGGCGGGAAGTAGCTGCCTGACGACATCCGGTTCCAGAGCTTGTATAGGTTGTCCGCAAGCTTCTTCTCAAAGTCCGCAATCGACTCCCTGTCCACCCCGGATGCTCCTTTGTTCGCCTTGATTTGCTTGTAGGCAACATAGACTTCCTCCTTGGTAATACTAAACGACTTCGCTTTACTCACAAGATTCCTCCCGATTTTACGGTTGACCTCAGTGTAAGGCCAGGCTGCACAGCCCCTTCGCTCCAGCTCCATTACAGAGCCTTCTTCACTAATACGAGCTGTTCCGCCCCTGCGCTCCGCTTCGGTACTCTCATCCTCCAAGGGACCGCCTCTCGGATTTCTCCCTTCACATCAGAGCAACAGGTTCCCACGTTCCATACAAAAGCCTGAGATAAGTTCACGCCGCCTTTATGCCGGACGCCGACTGGACAGTAGACAGGTACCTTCCAGTCTTATCCCGGAGCAACGGGTTTCCCCGGTTTCGACGCCATCTTAGCATGTTTCGACACTTCTTCAGCGGTTCGTTTGCACTCGTCTCCTTATCCCTCACCTGACAGGTCCATGCCTGCCTTTTCCTTAACGCTCACCACCAAGGCTCTTTACCTCAGCAGCTTAAGGCGGTTTGACGCCTGCTCCTGCAAACCGGCGCCGAGGGGCCCTCCCTCATCTCTTGTATAGCTCCACAATATATGTTAAAGTGCGCTCGTGGCACACCCCCGTCCCCTTGCTACATCAGCCATCCCCCTTTTCTTGCCACACACTATTGTGTATAATGATAGCAAGTAGATTAAAATTGTCCTGTTTATATTGAAACATAACTGCAGGCAGAAATCAAACAGACAAACTGACAAAAACCAGAGCAGTTGAAAATCGCGGTAAAGGAGTGAAAACCGGGCGATGCAGATCACCAGGCAAACCGAATACGCCATACGGACATTGCTCGAGCTATCCAGACTGCCAAAAGGTGAGTTTATCCAAAGCAGGACCATCTCGGCCGAGCAGGAACTGCCGGAACAGTTTTTAAACAAAACCGTCCAAATCCTGAACCGGGCCGGTTTAGTGGAAACCAGGCGGGGAGCGCAGGGTGGCATTAGGCTGGCCGTAGAGCCCGAGGCAATTACTATAGCCGATGTAATCGAAGCAGTAGAAGGAAAATTAACCATTAACCCCTGCCTTTCTGAAAACTATTGCTGCCCCAACCGGTCCACCTGCCGGGTGCACATGATCTTGAAGCGGGCACAGGAGGCTCTCCAGTCTGAACTGGGCCGGGAAACCTTTGCTGAACTGGCAAGGGAAGAAGATAAAAAAGCGGTATGATTATATCGATTAAAAAGTTAGCAGGTATTTAAAACCATGGCCGTTAAAATTCCGGAAAAGACCGGGCAAAAACTCTAAAATAGTATTGAGACGGGGTTAAACTGCCGGAAGCCCGTCATTTAAAGGAGTGGGCAGCCAGGGCAAAATAGATCGGAATCCCCTGTCGTTTGGCATATTAAGCGGCCTGTAAGCATCCTGAGAATGAAGACTGTTTTGGAATAAATACAATATAAATTTCATAAAGGGAGTGGTGAGCAGTGAGCAGTGGAGATTTTGAAAAACAGAAGCAGGTTATCAAGGACATTATTTTAGACCTGCACCGGGGTCTCAGCTTTGAAGAAGCGCAAAAAAGACTGGAGCAGGAAGTAGGCTCGATCTCTTCCCACGAGATAGCCCGGGTAGAGCAGTCTTTGATTGATGAGGGCATGTCGCCCGATGAGATCCAAAAGTTCTGCAATGTTCACGCCCTCCTCTTTGAATCAACCCTGGAGGCGGACCTGGGTGGAGGAGAAAGTGAAGCCCATCCGGTTAAGTTTTTTAGGGATGAAAACAGGGAGATAGAGAAGATAACCGCCCTTTTAAAAGATTTGATCCAAAAGGCCGGAGAAAAGAGCCCGGCGGAATTCCGGGATGAAGTGTCATCACTGCTTGATAATCTCAGGGATTTGGAACTGCACTATACCAGGAAAGAGCAGATTCTTTTCCCCTACCTGGAACGTTACGGGTTCATGGGCCCCACCCAGGTGATGTGGGGCAAGCACAATGAAATCAGGGATTTATTTAAACAGGCCCAGGCGGAACTGAACAATCTCTCTTCCTCGCAAGACGTGGAAAAGTTTGTGGAAGAGGTACTCAATTCGCTGGTGGAGGAAGTAGACGGTATGATTTTCAAGGAAGAAAATATCCTTTTTCCCACTTCCCTGGAGAAACTGCAGACCGAGGATTGGGTTGATGTGCTTAAAGAAAGCGAGCAGGTGGGTTACGCTTTCATCGAGCCGCCCGCCGATACCGCCCACCTGGTCGATGCCCTGAAGAAAACGGCGGCCGAAGGACCCTCCCTGGAAGACAACAAGATCAAGCTGCCCTCGGGAGAACTGGCCCCGAAACAGCTGATGCATATGCTTAATGCTTTGCCGGTCGATATAATTTTTGTTGACCAGGATGACGTGGTCCGCTACTTTTCCGAAAACGAAGAGCGGATTTTTGTCCGGACCAGGGCCATTATTGGGCGCAAGGTGGAGAACTGCCACCCGCCCCAGAGCGTGGACAAAGTGCAAAAAATCGTGTCTTCTTTTAAGGACGGCAGCAGGGACAGCGCCGAGTTTTGGATTAATCTGAAAGGGAAAATGATTCATATCGTTTTCTATGCCGTCCGGGATGAAAACGGCAGTTACCTGGGCGCCCTGGAGGTGGCCCAGGATATTACCAGGCTGCAGCAGCTAACCGGGGAAAGAAGGCTTCTTGATGAAGAAGATTGATCTGAAACTGGAAGGCGGGTGCCGGACGACGGCCATGGGGATCATGCCTCATACCGAAGTCGACCGGGCGCTGGAGTTGGCTTTAAGCCTGGATATTCCTTTTTGGCCCCAGCTGCCGAAGGTCAGTTTCTTGGAGGATATGTATGCCCAGGTTTCCGAGCATTTCCCAGGAATTATACTGGACACGAACAAACGGGTGGTCAGCTTTTCCATTGACAAGTTTTACGAGGATTTCGAAGAGTACATGCCCCACTGGGAAGAAGAAGAGTTCTTCCGCCTTTCTCCGGAGTATTCGGTAGTCTTTCACCGTTTCCTGGAACAGGATCTGGCGAAATACAAGTATGTCCGGGGCCAGAGCATCGGCCCGGTCAGCTACGGTCTGAAAATCCTTGATGAAAGTAACAGGCCAATGATCTATTACGAAGAGGTCAGGCAGATCGTATTTGATTTTGTGGCCAAGAAGCTGAAGGCGCAGTTAAACGAAATGCAGGAAGTCCATCCCGGGGCTTTTGTCTGGGTGGATGAACCGGGCCTGGAAATGATTTTCATGGCCATCAGCGGTTACACCAGCGAAAGGGCGAAGGAAGATTACCTGGCCTTCCTGGAGCACTTTCCCGGGCCCAGGGGAGTGCACCTCTGCGGCAATCCGGACTGGTCCTTTTTACTGCAGATGGAACTTGATGTGTTATCGCTGGACGTTTTGGCCCAGGGCCATATTTTCAGCCGTTACGCTGATGAAGTCAAAGCCTTCCTTGACCGCGGCGGGATTATTTCCTGGGGAATAACCCCCACCCTGACCGAGGAGTTTGAAAGCGAGAACGTGCAGTCTATGATCGATATGCTGGAGGGGTTATGGAACAGCCTGGACCGGCAGGGAATCCCCCGGGAACAGATCCTTAAGCAGGCCTGGTTGGCCCCGGCCCGCTGCTGCCTGGTCAACCAGGACGGGGAAGAAACGGTCATTAAATCTTTCCGCATGCTGCGAGAAGTGGCCGATCATTTTAAAAAAATGCTTTAAGCACCTATGTTCTTTTATTTTAAACCACATTAGCCTCCGGCCGGGACCTGACAGATAGCAGTAAGCCTTCTGATCTAATTCATATTTTGTCAGTGTGCGGGCATGCTTTGGGAGCAGGTATATCGCGCTTTCTCCACGAATTAATCAATAAACAAAGAAAAGAAAGGTTGATC
Organism: Syntrophomonadaceae bacterium; assembly: GCA_003551865.1. The sequence continues at coordinate 159 of PUNU01000278.1, read as the reverse complement.
CTTTAATGCCTCTGCAGTATGAAGGTGATGTTTTCAGGCCGCCCAGCGAGGCGAAAAGTTTAATAATCCAGGCCACGATAGGCTGTTCCCATAACCGCTGCACATTCTGTGCCATGTACAAAAGAAAAAAGTTCCGTGAGCGTTCGTTCGAAGAAATTA
>PUNU01000034.1 GCA_003551865.1 Syntrophomonadaceae bacterium | reverse complement strand
TAATTCCCGCACCACTGGCCAGGTGAAGCAGGGTTTGTGGTGCAATTTTTGCATGCTGTTTAATGGCTTTACAGTAAATTTCCGTTTCTTCTGTATACTTTTCCGGAGGAGCGATAATCGGTTCGAGCCAGGCCAGTTCGTTGTAGCACAGCCATTTATTCGATCCTATGATTAAACCCTCCCTTCAGCAATCTTGCAGACTGCAAAGATTCAAAAGCCATTCGATTGCAACTAATTTATGCGGCACACCGGACAGTTCAAAGGAATTTATCAGCATTATCCTGCCATCCGGTTTGCAGCATCTCCTATAGATAGAAAGATGTTGTAATAATTGCCAAATCACACTCTTAATGCGTTGACAGGGCACTAGCTATCCTTAAAATCAAGAACTAGCTGAACACCGTTATCTTCACTGCATATATGCTCTGCAAGCTCCTTCTCTTGATTAAGGTTCCTGATGTGTTTATCAGGAAAGTAAGCAACTGCAAAACAATTGTTATCCACTTCCAAGACAGATTGAACAAAAACCAGCTTCAATTCACTTTCCTGCCCGGTCATAACCGGGAAACCAAAATAATTGTTCTTATGCTTAAAAGCTTCTGTGCCCCCTGGATAGCTGTTTACAAAATCATGGTGTCTTTTTATTCTTTCCAGGTTTAACCGGTTTAAAGATTTAAGCTCATCAAATATTCTTGCCCTCACCGGAGCGGAAAAACCATCGTCTATTTCACAGCCGACGCTGTTTCTGCCTGCGACCATCGCCGCCAAATTCGTTGTCCCCGTTCCCGCAAAAGGGTCGAGGACGGTATCACCCAGGACCGAGTACATATTAATCAGCCTGAAGGGCAGCAATAACGGGAAGGCTCCGCTTCTCAAGCGGGAGCCGTGGTTCTTCCATTCCTGCCTGGCACCCTTGAAATCCCAGAGGTCGGAAAACCAGGCGTTTCTTTCTTCCCAAAAGAAGCCGCTCTGCCTCCGGTTTCGCTTGTCTTCGGCCGATTTAAAAACCCGCTTTGCACCTTTACGGAATATTAGAATATACTCATGCTCAAGCGTTACATAGGCCCCGGCCGGGAGCATACCCGAACCCATAAACTTGTTGGGGGCATTGGTCTGCTTGCGCCAAAGTATCAGGGGTAAAACATCAAAACCCAATGCTGCAAAAGCATTCTGGATCCTTGAATGATTGGCAAACAGCTGAAACCTGTTCCCCACCGTGCGGGTTGCATCCCCGACATTGATACAGGCAAAGCCGCCTTCTTTCAGAACCCGGCAGACTTCCCGCCAAACCGCATCGAGGATTGAGTGCATCGCCTCAAAAGCTTCAAGCCCTTCACCATCGCCAAGCAACCGACCCACCCGTGGATCTTTTTTGGTAAACTGATCGTCCCACATCTCAATCATCGGGTAAGGCGGTGAAGTAACCACCAGATCAATGCTCTGATCGTCTACGCTGCTCATATTGGCGGCATCCTGGAAAATAAAGCGGTGAGCAGTCTGCAAGCCTCCATCCACCTCCCAATAATTTCGGGACACATTAGTTAATTATATTTTCAGATATTTAAATCCTTCCCGGATTGTTCAGATCTGAAAATTCTCCTAGATACTGCCCGGAATAACAATTTGTTTGCCACAACCTTGCTCTTCCGAAGGAAACAGAAACTCTTAAGTAGAAACATAATAGCAGCCGGCTTCCCGGAATCAACGCATACCGGGGTCACTATCATTAAAATTATTATAACATCTTCCTCTTTACTTAAATGGCAACTTTTGCTGTAGGCAAATTCTTGAAATAAAGTTTCCATAATTTAATACTTGACAGCCAGGGCGCTTTTTATGTCCACCATCCTTAAAAACTGGTGTAAAATAGGATAAGACTGAAACACTTATGGGGGGAGTCCATCATGCAATACCTGATATTCAGCCTGCTCTTTATTGTTATCCACACTGCAGCCTACATCGTAGCCGGAGTTATTGCTTTAAAGATAAGTAAAGACCTCTATGAAGAAAAAGATCGCGTTCTCGACTATATGAGAAACATGTCAAATCCCGCCGAAAGCACCCACGTCCAAAAGTGGTTTATCCCAGCTCAGCTGCTGCGGGGTTTGCTGATGTCGATAGTTCTCTACCCGGTTATCGGACCGCTGGGAGAATTGTCATTCGGACTGCGCTTCCTTTTTCTGGCCGGGCTAATGTTCATTTATACCGACCTGGCCTGTGCCGTTCCTTTTCTAAACAACATCGAAGGTTTCGTCTACATGAAAAGCCGTTACGTGAAGAAAGAACTTTTCGGCAAGCTCTACCTGGAAACCCTAATTTACAGTGTGCTGTTCGGCCTTTTTGCCGCCTGGATCCTTTTTTAAATTGAACCGGGAAAGGAAAATAAAACTCCAGTCCTGGAACATGTTTAATCATCTACAATTTAACAGCAAGACCAGGAAACTTTATTCTTTTTTGATCGGAGTGTAAAAAATGGCAAGTGTGCATTCGAAAGTTGAGCTTAGTTATGTCAAAATTAACACATCGGGAAACACTTCTATCCTGGTTACCGACCTTTTGCCCCGTGAACACCACCTTGCCCTTTCCAAGGTTTTAATGTCTCCGCTATACCTTTCCGCAGAACAGGTAGGCTTCCTGGAAGAGTCTTTAAGCCGGGATGCCGCCTGCCGCCTGCAGATGATGGGTGGAGAATTCTGCAGCAACGCTTCGCGGGCTATGGCTGCCCTGCTGGTCGAAAAAAAAGATTCCGGGATAGAACAGCTCGGAAAACAAAATTACCCGGGAAATATGACAGGTGAAGGAGAAGAAGCCTTTTCGGTTTGCCTCGAAGTATCGGGCAGCAAAGAGCCGGTCCAAAGCATCGTGGTTCCCCTGGGAAAAGGGTTATATTGGACAGAAGCTTCCGTTCCCCCTCCCCTGTCTGTTGAGGAAAAAGAACTGGAGATCGATCGCAAAAAGATCACCGGTCGGCTGGTAAAACTTCCCGGCATTGAACATCTCGTGCTGGAAGATGTCCGCCCATCCAACAAAATTTATGATCTCATTCTTAAGAAAGGTTGTTTTTCGGAAAAAGCCGAAGCCTGGGGAATAATCTTTTTCGACAGTGCCCTTATGAGCATAACCCCCCTGGTAACAGTGGAAGGCGGCACTCCCGTGTGGGAAAGAAGCTGTGGATCGGGGAGTATCGCAGTGGCTGCAGGCATGGCCCATAAAAATCGCTCCAGTATAAAAGACCTCCGCTTCGAGCAGCCCGGCGGCGAGCTCACTGCAGACATCGAGTATAAAGATGGGAAAATCGAAAGTGCGGTTATAAAAGGCCCGGTAGAAATAATCTCCGAGGGTAAGGTTTTGGTTCCACTGCCTGGATCGGGGATTCGGGAAAAGATCAATTAAGCCAAATCTCCACTTTAGATCTACCCCGGGTTGAACAATATAACGGGGGGCGGCATAGGGAAGCCGCCCCCTTATTCATAAACCACTTTTATTTCTCTTTCTCTTAAAGCCCGGTTATACTACCTCTTCCGGCAGGTTTTCCGGCGGCTTGGTAGCAAAGGAAAATACCAGGTAAAAGACTAAAGAGACGAGCGCTCCGATTACAATAATCGGCAGTTCACCGATCACTGCGATATCGGCAAAGTCAATCCAGCCAACCTCACCGGCGATGCCTACGATGGAACCACCGACAATACCTGCTATTGCCCCGGCCGCTGTGCCGCGTCTCCAGTAGAGGCCCAGCACCACCGGGATAAACACACCGGCGGCGTAAAGGGTGTAAGACATCAGCAGCAGTCCAATAATGGCCTCGAAAGTAAGGGCCATTACCAGGGCGAGAACCCCGATAATCAATGTGAAAACACGGGAAATCAACAGCAGCTTCTTGGGCTCGTTTTCGGCTTCCGGATTGATCAGCTTAACATAGATATCATTGGTGATGTGTGAGGTGCCGGCCACCAGCAGGGAGTCGGCTGTGGACATAATCGCTCCAATAATCGCGGCGACGATTATGGCGGCCACTCCTACCGGGAGCACCTCTGTAACCAGCATGGGGATAGCTTCGGCGGAAGCAATTTCTTCACCAAAAATACCTCTCGAAGCCATGCCGGCCATGGTGGGGAAAATGGCAAATACGATCAGGAGAACCCCGGCGAGAATGGCTGCATTAAATGATGTTTTCTCATCCTTGGCAGCAAAAAGGCGCTGATAAAAGTCCTGCCCGATCAAGGTGTACATGATAGTAGGAATAATGGCCATCAAAACCAGGCCAATGCCTGCTCCAAGAGGGCTAAAAAAAGCTTCAGTAGTGACTTCCATCTGGAGACCGGCAATGTTTTCCCTGATTCCGGCAAAACCACCGGCCGATTGAATTCCCAGTACACCGGCAATCGGCACACCGATAAAGATAATTAACAGCTGGATGGCGTCAGTCAGGGTAACACCCCACAGGCCCGATGCCACCGTGTAGATGATGAACAGGGAAGTAGCAATTACCGCCGCGGTAGTCGGGTCTATACCGAGGATGCCAAGCGCCCCTCTCGATGCCCATACCTGGGCGCCGATGATACCGACTATGGCGACCAGTGAAAGCAAGGCCCCCAGGAAGCGCACCACCTTGCTCTGGTAACGCAGTTCCAGGTAATCGGGAACGGTAAACAGGGACAGCTTGCGCATCTTCTTGGCTGCAACAAAACCCAGGATCACCAGGGACAAACCTACACCTATGGCATACGACATCCCTGTTAAGCCGAAATCGAAGCCCCATTCACCGGTGCCCATTACAAAACCACCGCCGAAATGGGTGGCACAAAGCGCCGCTGTCGCCAACAGCAGACCAAGGCGGCGTCCGGCCAGCAAAAAGTCGGTATTGTCCTTGATGAAACGTGCAGCATAAATACCTACGCCAAAAATAATCAAGAAATAAATGACCATGATAACAAGCTGAATAGTTTCCATCACGGCAACCTCCTTCTACTAAAAGTATTTTTACAGCCTAAACACATTCCTCCACCTGTCTTACCGGTACCGTTTTACTTCAAAACATAAGCTTATGCTCGGCCAATCACCTCCCCGCTAAAAATCTGGACTCAAAAAACCTTGACTATGGGTCGTAAACATCGTATCACAGTAACAATATTATAACACTTGATCGACCCAGTTATCCAATAAGATGATGCTATACGCGCTTAACCGGACTCGAGGCCGACAGGGTTTACGGTTTTCCCACCCGCAGGCAAGTTCAAAAATAATATTAAACACTGCCCTTAATTATTCCGATCATAGACCAAGCTATTTTTTAACCACCACCGCATTGTCGTGTTCGGCATCTTCCCCGCAAACTTCTCCCAGAAATCCGTTGATTGATTCATTATATTTTAAGGCTGTGCCGCCAACACTGACCTTGTAATCCTGCGGCTCAGGTACTTTTAGCAGTATTACCACCACTT
>PUNU01000023.1 GCA_003551865.1 Syntrophomonadaceae bacterium | reverse complement strand
TCAGCCGGTAATGAGCGTGATATAGAAAAGGAGAAAAAACTTGACCGAGCGCATGTTTAAAGCAGAAGGCCTTGTTTTACGCACCCGTCCTTTAGGTGAAGCCGATCGCCTTGTCACCCTGCTAACCCTGGAAAAGGGCAAATTTGAAGCCGTGGCCAGGGGTGCGCGAAAGGTGAAAAGTAGACTGGCGGCCGGGATCGACCTGTTTACCTATGGTCGTTATACTTTCCACCGCGGCCGTACCTGGCCTGTAGTTACTGGCCAGGATCCGGTGGAATATTTCCCCCGCCTGCGCGAAGACCCGGATCTCTACTATTATGGGATTTACCTGGCCGAGCTCACCGACAGGCTGCTGGGCGGGGAAGAGCCATGCCCCGATATTTTTCTTTTACTGCTGGCCGGCTGGCGGATGCTGGGTGATGATGAGCTTGATCATACTCTTCTCTGCAGAGCTTTTGAGCTGCAATTAGCCCGCTTTGCCGGTTACAATCCAGCCCTGGATTCGTGCATTGAATGCGGGAAGAAAAAAGCTTCAGCTTTTAGCCCCCGTCAGGGCGGTATTATCTGCTCGGCCTGCCGGGCAAATGATGTGATCAAGCTTGATTCGGGGACAGTAGCCCTGGCCAGGCGACTGTTGGAAGTTCCCCTGCCGCGGATAAAGCTTTTGCGGCCAACTACCGGTCAAAAAAGGGAACTCGACCTCATGATCAGCACTTTTTTAGCTTATCACCTGGATCTGGGAGAACTAAAATCGAGGCGGTTATTAAAAAAATAAGTTCCGGTTGCCGCAGGCATCGGATCCTTGAAAAAGCTGTGCGGTGTTATCAGGGGAAGTTTGCGGCCGGGACCGGAGTTCAACACTTTAACGAATAAAATCCGCTGAGTTTTGGCTGTTCCCTGATGAGCGGTAGTGTTCTGTAAATGGGGCAAAGCTTTGCTCCAGTGGAGTAATACAATAACCAGGCAGGGGGAATAATAATGAGCAAAGATATCCATAAAAGCGGGACATCCGGTGCTATGTATGGACTTGGCTTTATTGGCGCGGTAATATATTTTATAGGTCAGGCGGCAACTTTTTGGGAAGGTGTTTTGGGGTTTTTAAAGGCCATTGTTTGGCCTGCTTTCCTCGTTTATGAAGCATTGAAATTTTTCGGAGCTTAAAATAATACTACGGCGCAATATCCGAGGGGGGTAATAAATGAAAGTCGGCATAATCATCTATTCACAAACCGGCAATACAAATAGCGTTGCCCGGAGATTGCAGGAGAAACTAACGGCGGAAGGGCACACGGTGGGCCTGGAAAAGGTTACAATTACCGGCGAAGCCACCCCGGGGAGCAAAGATTTTCAGCTAAACTCAACCCCAGAGGTCGAAAAATATGACGCCGTTGTTTTTGGCTCCCCGGTTCAGGCCTTTCAGTTGAATCCGGCAATGGAAACTTACCTGGAACAAATACCAACGCTGGCCGGTAAAAAAACAGCTTGTTTTGTTACCAAACGACTTCCATTCCACTGGACCGGGGGCAACCAGGCAGTGGGTAAAATGAAAACTATTTGTCAAACCAAGGGTGCGGAAATGGTGGGCTCCGGAATCGTGGTCTGGTCGGGGGCAGGCCGCGAAAAAGCCATAGAGCAGTGTACGGAGAACTTAACCAGGATGTTTTAAGCCCGACCAAACAGCAGTCCCCGAGTCGGAGGGTGAGTGTCAAATCTGAAAGGGAGCCCGGTGTAACCCCGCCGGAGAGCCGCTGCATCTGCCTGTATAAGGTCATGAGCCCAATGATTACATGTTCGTGGCTCATGCGGCTTATGTATGTAGTTTTATAAAAATCAGTGCTTTGAGCTTTCTTTGCCGCATAAAGGAGAACCCTTTGTGTTGGCGATAGATAATTAAGGAAAGCAAACAGGCGCCGCAGCTATTGACAAAGGGGTCTGCTATTGTTAATATCTTTTATAATCATATAGCGCCTTTGGCAATGAGGGAAAGAATTAGCCGGATCAATCCTTAAGTTTTAACCAGCGAGCCGGTAACGGTGAAAGCCCGGCGGGATATACGGTGAATGGCGTTCCCGAGCTATAGAATAATTAAGCGGGCCCCGCCTGCGGCGGGGTCAAGTAGGGTGGAACCGCGGGAACACCTCCCGTCCCTATGGTTTTATCAACCGAGGACGGGAGGTTTTGTTTTTAAAAACCTCAGGCGCCAGGCCTGATCAGGCAGGGGAGGGATTTTTTTGGATTTGCAGACAATTATGATCAAGTTCCAGGAGTACTGGGCTTTAAAAGGCTGTTTGATCTGGCAGCCCTATGATGTTGAAAAAGGAGCGGGAACGATGAACCCGGCAACCTTTTTAAAATCATTGGGCCCCGAACCATGGGCGGTAGCCTATGTTGAACCTTCAAGGCGGCCTGCGGACGGCCGCTACGGCGAAAACCCGAACCGGCTTTACCAGCACCTGCAGTACCAGGTGATACTTAAGCCGACACCGAAGGACATTCAGCAGCAGTATCTGGAAAGCCTTTTCTACCTTGGGCTGGATCCAATGGAGCATGATATCCGTTTTGTCGAAGACAACTGGGAAGCGCCGACCCTCGGAGCATGGGGGCTCGGCTGGGAGGTATGGCTTGACGGAATGGAAATCACCCAGTTTACATACTTTCAGCAGGTAGGCGGCTTCGATGTCGAAGAGGTCCCGGTTGAATTGACCTATGGCCTGGAGAGAATTGCCATGTATCTTCAGGACCGTGACAATGTTTTCGACCTGATCTGGACCGGCAATGTTACCTACGGCGAAGTATACCGGCGGGTGGAATGGGAACAGACCAGCTACAGCTTTGACTATGCCGACCGGGATTTGCTGCTCAAGCTGTTTAATGATTATGAAGCTGAAGCAAGGCGACTGCTGGAACTGAATTTGATCTATCCGGCTTACGATTATATCCTCAAGTGTTCCCACACCTTCAACAACCTCGATGCAAGGGGAGCGATCAGCGTAACCGAACGGGCTGCCTATATCGGACGCGTGCGCACCCTGGCCAGGTTGTGTGCCGAGGGTTATCTGAAACAGCGCGAAGAAGCCGGCTATCCGCTGCTGGCCGGAGGTGAGGCAAAATGAACAAAATTCACGATTTGTTAATGGAAGTTGGCTGTGAAGAGATTCCTTCACGGTTTATGAATGGAGCATTAGCCCAGCTGAAAGAAGGCGCGGAGCTTTTGCTTGAAGATAATCGCCTTGAATACGAGAGTGTTGAAACAAAAGGCACTCCCTGCCGGCTGGTAGTTGCAGTAAGAAACCTGGCGGACAGACAGCATGACCGGGTCGAAACAATAAAAGGTCCGCCGGTAGATCGGGCTTATGATGAAAACGGCAAATCCACCAGGGCTTTGCAGGGCTTCATGCAGAGCCAGGGGGTTAAGCAGGAGGACATCGAGGAAGAAGAGATTAAGGGAGCTCCTTATATTGTTGTCCGCAGGGAGATACCCGGCCAGGCGACGGAAAACCTTTTGCCCTGGTTACTGCCCCGGCTGATTCAAAAGCTGAGTTTTCCCCGGCCGATGTACTGGCAAAGCAAAGAGATCCGATTTGCCCGGCCGATTCGTTGGCTGCTGGCTCTTTATCAAAACAAACCGGTTGAATTCACTTACGCCGATGTTAAATCGGGAAGGTATACCTACGGTCACCGGTTTCTCGCTCCGGGACCCTTTAAAGTTAACAACGTCGATCATTACTTTCGTCTTCTTGAACAAAAGTATGTGGTAGTCGACCAGGACAGGCGCCGTGATATGATCCGAGCGCAGGTAACCTCAACCGCGGCTAAAAAAAATGGCCGGGCCATGATCGACAGCGATTTGCTGGAAGAGGTTAATTACCTGGTAGAATACCCGGTAGCTGTGGACGGTTCTTTTGACGAAGCGTTTCTTGACCTGCCCCAGGAAGTGCTGGTTACCACCATGCAGCACCATCAACGCTATTTTCCGCTTACCGGGCAGGATGGTGAAAAACTTTTGCCCTACTTTGTGGGCATCAGCAACAACAAGTTTCATCCGAATATCCGCAAGGGTTATTCCAAGGTCCTGCAGGCTCGCCTTTCCGACGCCCGCTTCTTCTTTGACGAGGACAGGAAAAACCCGCTGGAAAACTACGTTGAACAGTTAAAAGGGGTAATATTTCTAGAATCGTTGGGCAGCATGGAGCAAAAGCGAATGCGCCTGGTTGAGCTGACCGGAAAGCTTTGCGAAGCCCTTTCTTTGCCTGCCGGGCAAAAGGAAAAGGCTATGAGGACAGCTCACCTCTGCAAGGCCGACCTGGTTACCGGGATGGTCAAAGAGTTTACGGATCTGCAGGGCGTTATGGGCCGGGAATATGCCAGGCTCAGCGGTGAAGCTGAAGAAGTTGCCGTTGGTATTTATGAGCATTACCTGCCCCGTTTTTCGGGAGATGGGACACCTTCACTCCTGGAAGGCTCCCTGGTGTCGCTGGCCGATCGCATCGATACTCTGGCCGGCTGTTTTGCCATTGGTATTCAGCCCACCGGTTCCCAGGATCCCTATGCCTTAAGGAGACAGGCCCAGGGAGCGGTGTCAATTCTGCTTGATCGGGAAATCGAAATAACACTCGATGATTATATAGAATACGCCCTGGACGTTCTATTTTTCTCACTTGAGATCGATGCCGGGAAACGTGAACGGGTGCGGACTGCCTTGAAAGACTTCCTGATGCAGCGGATGCGCTTTGTTTTCCAGGAGCGCGGTATGATGCAGGAGGTTATAGAAGCTGTGCTGGCAGTGCCTTTTACCTCGGTGATCGAAGTGTACCGCAGGGGTTCTGATCTGGAAGAATACGTGAGCGGGCCTTTGCTCGATGACGTTATTATTGCCTATAACCGGGTGGCCAACCTGGTCCAAAAATCCGACGGTGGTCCCGTTGACGAAGGTCTTTTAAAAGATGAGGCTGAAATTGCACTTTACCGCAGTATGGAAAGTGTAGAGATTGCCTTTGAAAGCCTGGAAGAAAGCAGCGGAGAAATGCTGGAAGAACTGCAAAGACTTAAACATCCAATCGATATCTTTTTTGATAACGTAATGGTGATGGTAGAAGATGAGAAGCTGCGGACGAACAGGTTAAGGCTGCTTGCCAGAATTAAAAAATTGTTCAACCGTATGGCTGATTTTTCCAGGCTTCCCGCTCCCTAGTGTTCTGGCAACTTATTAAGGGCGTGATTTGGCAATCATTACAACAACTCTTCATCAATGGAAGATTTTGCAAGCCGGAAGCGAGCGATCCGAGAGAGTGGGCTTGCAATAACTGCAAAAATAAACCTGGAAATTTTTGTTGACAGGGCACCAGTTGTCACCATAAGCAGGAATGATGCCGCACTTTATAGTATATGACAAACAGGCATGTGCCGGGTAAAGAATTAACACTTTATGGGAAAGCCTGAGTGCTGCTGCTTCACCGCCCGGTTTGCTTCGGCCCGGGCTTACAAAAGCAATTTGTAACTACTCAGCCTATTGTCCTTGTTGAGTGAAAAGCTGTGCCATGGGGACGGTTCGAGCGTTCCTGAGCGCAGCGAAGGCCGAAGGGAAAACGATGGAACCGTCCCCTATGGCATAG